>NZ_JBDFRB010000008.1:0-26116 GCF_039615075.1 Sinomonas halotolerans
CCCCCCCCCCCCCCCGCTTCCGCGTGTGCCGAGGTGGGGGACTGGGCCGCCGAGGTGGGGGACTGGGCGCGCGAGATGGGGGCTGGGCCGCCGAGGTGGGGGCCTGCGCGCGCGGGAGGGGGACTGGGCGCGCGAGGTGGGGGACTGGGCGCGCGAGGTGGGGTCTGAGGGACGGCGTCTCGTCCGGCGGCCTGCGCACGCGCACGACGCCGACCACCGCCTGACGCGCCCCGCTCGCCGACGCCGGGGTGCTCCGCGCCGTGCAGGCTTCCCCAGCAATGCAACTGGCGGAGCGCGACACGCGGATGCCCAGACCGGAAATGCCGAGGACCGGAGTCCAGAGCTGGGGAAAGGTGCGCACCAGCAGGGATGCCAAGCCCCGGGGGAATGAATTAGTTTGTGCAAGCAACTATCAAGGTGTATGGTTGTCTTCGGCAACTATCTAGGTGCTGCCGTCCCATCACTCCCTTTGCCGCGGAGGTTCCATGCCCGTCGATCCGGTGACCGCCCGCGAGCTGGTCCACAGAGTCTTCGACCTGCAGCGGATCGTCCGCTGCATCTCGGCGGGGGAGCTGCGCCGCCAGGATCTCGGCGTCGCCTCCCAGGGCGTGCTGCGCATGATCGGTGAGCACGGCGGCCGCGCCGTGGACCTCGCGGCGAAGCTGGGGGTGAGCGCCCCCGTCCTCTCTCGGCATCTCGCGGAGCTCGAGGGGCTGGGCCTTGTGGGGCGTGAGAGGGATCCCGAGGACGGCAGGGCGCAGCTGATCGGGCTCACGGAGGTGGGCTGGACGGTCCTGCGGGAGGTCGAGGAGCAGCGGATCGCCCGACTGCAGGAGCTCCTCGCGGACTGGGACGAGACCCAGGCCGTGGGCGCCGTCGACTCTCTCACCCAGCTCGTGGAGGCCCTGGGCAGGGGAGCCCGCCGCAGTCCAAGCCCACCATCAGCCCCCATTTCGGCGGACAAGTCCCCCATTTCGGCGGACAAGTCCCCCACTTCGGCGGACAAGTCCCCCATTTCGGCGGACAAGTCCCCCATTTCGAGCACCCCCGAGGAGGAGGACCACCTTGCAGCCCGCTGACACGGCTCCCCAGATGAGCCACCGCCAGATCCTCGAGGCCCTCACGGGCCTCCTCGCGGCCTTCTTCACCGCGATCCTCTCGAGCACGATCGTCGCGAACGCCCTGCCCACCATCATGGCGGACCTCGGCGGGACCCAGACCGACTTCGCGTGGGTCATCACCGCCGCCCTCCTGGCCAACGCCGTCACGACGCCCGTGTGGGGCAAGCTCGCAGACCTCTTCGACAAGAAGCTGCTCACCCAGCTGAACATCGCCGTGTTCGTGGCGGGCTCGGTGCTCGCGGGCCTCGCGCCGGGGATGCCCGTGCTGCTGGCCGCCCGCGTGGTCCAGGGGATCGGCATGGGCGGGCTCACGGCGCTCGCGATGGCGATCATCGGCACCATGATCCCGCCGCGGGAACGCGGGAGGTACTCGGGCTACATGGGCGCGGTCATGGCTGCGGCCACGGCCGGTGGGCCGCTGCTGGGCGGGCTGATCGTGGACTCGCCGCTCGGCTGGCGGTGGACGTTCTTCGTGTGCGTCCCGCTGGCCGTGGTCGCGATGGCACTCATCCAGAAGACCCTCCGGATCACCCACGTCAAGCGCGCGGCCCGGATCGACTGGCTCGGCACCATCCTCCTCGCCGTCTCGGTCTCGACCCTGCTCATCTGGGTCTCCTTCGCGGGCAAGGCCGGCTACTACGAGTGGTGGAGCTGGCAGACCGCGGCCATGGTGGGCGGCTCGCTCGTGGGGCTGGCCCTCCTGGTCCTCGTCGAGTCCCGCGTCGCCCAGCCGATCATCCCGCTCGGCATCATCGCGGAGCGGACCACCGCCCTGAGCATCGTCGCGTCCGCGGCGGTGGGCATCGCCATGTTCGGCTCCTCGTCCTTCCTCGGCCAGTACTTCCAGCTGGCGCGCGGCGCGAGCCCCACCGAGGCCGGCCTCCTGACCCTGCCGATGATCGCGGGCAACTTCCTCGGCGCGGTCGTCTCGGGCCAGCTCATCACCCGGTACGGGCGGTGGAAGCGGTTCCTCGTGCTCGGCTCGGCGCTGACCGTGGCGAGCCTTGCGCTCCTGGGCGCCATCGACCACACGACCGAGCTGTGGCTCACGGGCCTCTACACGGCCGTGCTCGGGCTGGGCCTGGGCATGACGATGCAGAACCTCGTCCTCGCCGTCCAGAACACCGTGCGCGCCACGGACATCGGCACCGCAAGCTCCACGGTCGCCTTCTTCCGCTCGGTGGCCGGCGCGGCGGGCGTCTCCGTGCTCGGCGCGGTCCTCTCGAACCGTTCGGGCGAGCTCGTCTCCGAGGGGCTCTCCCAGCACGGGATCAGTGCCGCGGGCCGCGGCGGCGGTGCGGGCAGCCTGGACGTGGCGCACATGCCGGAGCCGGTCGCGGAGGTGGTCCGGGCCGCGTTCGGGGACGCAACGGCCCTCGTGTTCCTCGTCTCCGCCGGGATCGCCGTGGTGGCGCTCATCGCCGTGCTGTTCATCCGCGAGGTCCCGCTGCGCCGCACCGTGGACGTCGTCCGTCCCGCGTCTGCCCGGGCGGGTGCGGTTCCGGGGGAGGAGGCGCACGACGACGGCGGGCCGGCCGACGCTGCCGGGGACCCCGCCGTCGTGCGCACCGCCCCGAATCCTCCCCAGGGCTGATACCCCGGCCCGGCCCTGCCGTTCTACGCTGGACTGGCGCCCCGGAGCACCGCCTCCCCCGCGGCACGCCGCTGGCGCCCTGTTCGAAGGACTCCTCATGCTCTTCACGCTGATCAGGCGCTACACCGCGGGATACTGGCCGTGGATCCTCGCGGTCGTGGTGTTCCAGCTCGCCACGACCATCGCGACCCTGTACCTGCCGAGCCTCAACGCGCAGATCATCGACGAGGGGGTGGCGCGCGGGGACACGGACTACATCTGGCGGCAGGGCGCCGTCATGCTCGCCGTGGCGCTGGCCCAGGTCGCCACGGCGATCGCCGCGGTGTACTTCGGCTCGAAGACGGCCATGGCGTTCGGCCGGGACCTGCGCAGGGCGGTGTTCCGCCGGGTCACGGCGTTCTCCGCGCAGGAGGTGCAGTCCTTCGGCCCGGCCACGCTCATCACGCGCGGGACCAATGACGTCCAGCAGGTCCAGATGCTCCTGCTCATGGGCCTGAACTTCATGGTGTCCACTCCCATCATGTGCATCGGCGGGATCATCATGGCCCTGCGCGAGGACCTCGGGCTGTCCTGGCTCGTGTGGGTCTCGGTGCCGGTGCTGTTCGTCATGGTGGGCTACCTCGTGTACCTGCTGATCCCGCTGTTCCGGGGCATGCAGACGCGGATCGACGGCATCAACGGCGTGCTGCGCGAGCAGATCATGGGCATCCGGGTGGTGCGCGCATTCGTGCGCGAGCCGTTCGAGGAGGGCCGCTTCGCCGAGGCCAACCGGGCCCTCACCGAGGTCTCCCTCAAGGTCGGGGCGATCTTCGTGCTCATGTTCCCGCTCATCATGATGCTCCTGCATGTGGCCACCGCCGCGGTCCTGTACTTCGGCGGGCAGCGCGTGGACGCCGGCGAGATGCAGGTGGGCGCGCTCACGGCGTTCCTGCAGTACCTCCTGCAGATCCTCATGGCGGTCATGATGGGCACGTTCATGGCGATGATGATCCCGCGGGCGGCGGTGAGCGCGGACCGCATCGGCGAGGTGCTCGGCGTCGTGCCCTCCATGGCGGCGCCCGCGGAGCCCGTGGTGCCCGCCTCGCGCGAGGGCGTGGTGGAGTTCCGGGACGTCACGTTCGCCTACCCGGGCGCCGAGGCCCCGGTCCTCTCGGGGCTGTCCTTCACCGCCCGACCGGGCCAGACCGTGGCCATCATCGGCGCGACGGGCTCGGGCAAGTCCACGCTCCTGTCCCTCATCCCGCGCCTCTACGACGCGGCCGGCGGGGAGGTGCTGCTGGACGGCGTGCCCGTGGACCGCATGCCGCGCTCCGAGATCACCTCCCGCGTGGCCATGGTGCCCCAACGGCCGTACCTGTTCTCGGGGTCGGTGGCGCACAACCTCCGCTTCGGGCGGCAGGAGGCGTCCGACGACGAGCTCTGGTCCGCGCTCGAGGTCGCCCAGGGCGCGGATTTCGTCCGCGAGAAGCCGCAGGGCCTGCTCGCGCCGATCGCGCAGGGCGGCACGAATGTCTCCGGGGGGCAGCGCCAGCGGCTGTGCATCGCACGGGCACTCGTCGCCGAGCCGGCCGTGTACCTGTTCGACGACTCGTTCTCGGCCCTCGACGTCGCGACCGACGCGCGGCTGCGCCGGGCCCTGCGGGAGCGCACGCGGGAGGCGACCGTCATCATCGTCGCCCAGCGCGTCTCCACGATCGTGGACGCAGACCAGATCCTCGTGCTGGACGGCGGGCGGATCGTGGACCGCGGCACCCATGAGGAGCTCCTCGGGACGAGCCCGACGTACCAGGAGATCGTGCAGTCGCAGATCACGGCGGAAGAAGTGGGGGAGACCGCGTGAGCACGCAGGACAAGCCTCAGGAAACGGGCGTCCAGGAGCCCGTCGAGGACGAGTACCAGCCGACCGAGGCGGACGGCAGCATGTTCGGCTCCATGCCGGCCAAGAAGGCGAAGGACTTCTGGCCCAGCGCCAAGCGGCTCATGGGCCTGCTCCGGCCCGAGCGCGCGCTCCTTGCCGTCGTCCTGGGCTTCATCGTCGTCTCCGTGGTCCTGACAGTCATCGCGCCGAAGATCCTCGGCGCCGCGATGGACGTGGTCTTCTCCGGCGCGATCGGGCGGCAGATGCCGCCGGGCGTGTCCAAGGACCAGGTCATCGAGGGACTGCGCGCGCAGGGCCAGGACAACTTCGCGGACATGCTCTCCGGCATGGAGCTCGTGCCGGGCGCGGGGATCGACTTCGGGCGCCTGACGTTCCTCCTCGCCGTCGTGCTGCTCATGTACTCGGTGGCCGGGGTGTTCATGTGGGCGCAGGGCTACCTGCTCAACCGGCTCGTCATGCGCGTCATCTACCGCCTGCGGCAGGACGTCGAGGCCAAGCTCAACCGGCTCCCGCTGGGGTACTTCGACACCCGCCAGCGCGGCGACGTGCTCTCCCGGGTGACGAACGACGTCGACAACATCCAGCAGGGCCTGCAGCAGGCGTTCTCCCAGCTGCTCTCCTCGGTGCTGCAGGTTGCGGGCATCGTGGTGATGATGTTCATCGTCTCGTGGCAGCTCGCGCTCATCGCCCTCATCGCGCTCCCGCTCTCCGGTGTGGTGGCGGGCGTGATCGGCTCGCGGAGCCAGAAGCTGTTCCAGGCGCAGTGGAAGAACACGGGCTCCCTCAACGGCACCATCGAGGAGTCGTTCTCGGGCCACGACCTCGCCACGGTGTTCGGCCGCCAGGAGGACCTCGTGCGCGAGTTCGACGCGAAGAACGAGGAGCTCTACAAGGCCTCGTTCGGCGCGCAGTTCGTCTCCGGCATGATCTTCCCCGTCATGAACTGGGTGAGCTACCTCGCCTACGTCGGGATCGCCGTCGTGGGCGGGCTCCGGGTCGCGGCCGGGCAGATGAGCCTCGGCGATGCAACCGCGTTCATCCAGTACTCGCGCGAGTTCACCCAGCCGCTCGGGCAGATCGCCGGGATGGCGAACATGCTGCAGTCCGGCGTGGCCTCCGCCGAGCGGACGTTCGAGCTGCTGGACGCCGACGAGGAGGAGCCCGAGACCGCGACCGCCCACCTGCCCGCCGTGACGGACGGGCACGTCGGCTTCGAGCACGTGACCTTCTCCTACACCCCGGACGCACCGCTCATCGAGGACCTCTCGCTCACCGCCGAGCCGGGCCACACCGTGGCGATCGTGGGCCCCACCGGCGCGGGCAAGACGACCCTCGTGAACCTCGTGATGCGCTTCTACGAGATCTCCTCGGGCCGGATCCTGCTGGACGGCGTGGACATCCGGGACCTCTCCCGCGCCGAGCTCCGCTCGAAGGTGGGCATGGTGCTCCAGGACGCCTGGCTGTTCGGCGGGACCATCTACGAGAACATCCGGTACGGGAACCTCGACGCGACCGAGGAGCAGGTCATGGCCGCGGCCAAGGCCACGTACGTGGACCGGTTCGTGCGCGCGCTGCCGGACGGGTACGAGACCGTGATCGACGAGGAGGGCACCAACGTCTCCGCGGGCGAGAAGCAGCTCATCACCATCGCCCGCGCGTTCGTCGCGGACCCGTCGCTGCTCATCCTCGACGAGGCGACCTCCTCCGTGGACACGCGCACCGAGCTCCTCGTGCAGAAGGCGATGGCCGCGCTGCGCACGGACCGGACCTCGTTCGTGATCGCGCACCGGCTCTCCACGATCCGGGACGCGGACACGATCCTCGTGATGGAGGCCGGGAAGATCGTCGAGCAGGGCGGGCACGAGGACCTGCTCGCCCGGGGCGGCGCCTACCACCGGCTGTACATGAGCCAGTTCGCGGGCGCGGCTCAGCAGGAGGGGTGACCGCTCGGGCAGGGCGAACCGGCAGCGGCGGGGCGTGAGAGGGCCGGCGGGCAGATCCTGCGCTTAAACTGCGCCGGAGCACGGGGAACCCCCGCACCCCGCGGGCCATACTTCTTGTGGCCGCTGGAAGCGATTCCCCCGGCCGCAGTCCGACCCCGCCGCTCAGAGAGGCTCCCGTGGCTCCCTCCACCGCCGCATCCGCCCGCCGTCCCCGGCCCGTGGCCGCATTGGTCTCGGCGGCCCTCGTGGCAGGCTCGTTCCTCGCCGCCGCCCCCGCCGCCCTCGCCGTGGACCGGGCCCCGGCTGACACGGTCCCGGCGGCACCCGGCGTCCAGCGGATCCCCGCCCAGGCGACCGACCGGCTCGTGGTGAAGTTCGCCGACCGTGCCAAGGCGCTCCCCGAGCGCGCGAAGGCCTACGGCCGGCTCGCCCGCGAACTCGGCCTTTCGGTCCGTGAGGTGCGCCAGACCGCGACCGGCGCGCAGGTCCTGGCGGCCGGGCACCGGCTCACCCCGCAGGAGGCTGCGGCGGCCGTCTCGAGCCTCAAGGCCAGCGGGCTCGTCCAGTACGCCGAGCCGGACACGGTCATGCAGCCGTCCTACACGCCCAACGACCCCGAGTACCCGCGGCAGTGGAACCTCTTCGAGGCGACCGGCGGCCTGAGCCTGCCGCCCGTGTGGGACCGCACCACCGGAGCGGGCGTCACAGTCGCGGTGGTGGACACGGGCATCACGGCGCACTCGGACCTCGCCGCGAACATCCTGCCCGGCTACGACTTCATCTCCGACCCTGCCGTGGCCCGCGATGGCGACGGGCGCGACGCCAACCCGCAGGACGAGGGCGACTACCTCGTCGCGGGGCAGTGCGGCGCCTCCCAGAGCTCGTCGTCGTCCTGGCACGGCACCCACGTGGCCGGGATCATCGGCGCGGTCGCCGGGAACGGCAAGGGCCTCGTCGGCGCGGCCTACGGCGCGAAGGTCGTCCCCGTGCGGGCCCTCGGCGCGTGCGGCGGGTACATGTCGGACATCGCCGACGGCCTCGTGTGGGGTTCCGGCGGCAGCGTTCCGGGCCTCCCGGCCAACGCGAACCCGGCCCGGATCGTGAACATGAGCCTCGGCGCAGCGGAGACATGCTCGGCCACCATGCAGGGCGCCATCAACGGCGCCGTGTCCCGCGGGGCGGCGGTCTTCGTGGCCGCCGGGAACTCGAACATGTCCACCGCGACCACCTCCCCGGCGAACTGCGCCAACGTCATCACCGTCGCCGCTACCAACCGCGCGGGCGTCCGCGCCCCGTACTCGAACTACGGCGCCGAGGTGGACATTGCGGCCCCGGGCGGCGACATGAGCGCCTCCGTCACGGGCGGGATCGCCTCCACGCTCAACGCCGGCACCACCACACCGGCAGGCGAGGCGTACGCCTACATGCAGGGCACCTCGATGGCCACCCCGATGGCCGCCGCGGCCGGCGCCCTCGTGCTCTCCCTCGAGCCCGCCCTCACGCCGGCGGAGCTCGAGGCCCGACTGAAGTCCACCGCGCGGCCCCTCGCGGCCCCCTGCGCCGGCTGCGGGACCGGGATCGTCGACCCGGCAGCGGCACTCGCCGCCCCAGTGGCGTCCCCGTCCGCCCTGTCCGGGCCGGTCCCGACCGTGGGCGGGACGGCGAAGGTCGGCTCCACGCTCACCGCCACCGCTGGCACGTGGGAGCCGGCCCCGGTCGAGCTGGCCTACCAGTGGAAGCGCGGCGGCGTCGCGATCCCCGGCGCCACCGCCGCGGCGTACACCGCGGTCGCGGCCGATGCCGGCACGTCCCTCTCGGTCACGGTCACCGGCACGAAGAGCGGCTTCGATCCGGTGTCCCAGACCTCCGCCGGCACGGCAGCCGTCGCCGCAGGGACGCTCGCGTCCTCCGCTCCGACCATCTCGGGCACGGCGAAGGTCGGCTACACGCTCAAGGCCAACCCCGGCACCTGGACCGCGGGCACGTCCTTCCGCTACCAGTGGTACCGCTCCGGCGCCGCGATCTCGGGAGCGACCGGGCAGTACTACAAGCTTGTGGCCGCCGACCGCGGACGCACCATGACCGTGCGCGTCACCGGTTCCCAGGCCGGGTACACGAGCGTCTCCCGCCTCTCGGCCGCCACCGCGGCGGTCGCGGCGGGGACGCTCGTGTCCTCGACCCCGACCATCTCGGGCACGGCGAAGGTCGGCTACACGCTCAAGGCCAACCCCGGCACCTGGACCGCCGGCACGTCCTTCTACTACCAGTGGTACCGCTCCGGCTGGGCCATCAAGGGCGCCACGGGCCAGTACTACAAGCTCACCTCCGTGGACCGGTACCGCGGCATCAAAGTCCGCGTGATCGGGGTCAAGGCCGGCTACACGTCGGTGGCCAGGTTCTCCGGGACCCGCACCGTCTACTGACCCGCACCGTCTATTGACACGCCCGCTGCTGGCGCCGCCTCCCGCTCAGCGCCCGCGGGTGCCGTGGCGCGAGCACTCTGCGCTCCAGCCCGCGGGCGTGATCTGCACCTTCATGCGCCGCCCGCAGTCGGCGCAGAAGCGCGGCGGTTCAAGCAGCGCACGACGCCGGCACTCGCCATGCGCTTCAGCCCCGCCATGCGCCTCGGCCTCGCCTGTCGCGCCCGCCCCGCCGGCCAGCACCCCGCCGGCCAGCACCCCGCCGCACTGGCCGCAGAAGGAGGCAGCGGCGTCGTGCGCCAAGGGCAACCCGGACCTCACAGCGCCTTCTGGAGCTCGCGGATCGGCATGCCGAGCTCGGAGAGGAGCGCGAGGTCGGAGTCCGCGGGCCGGCCGAGCGTGGTGAGGTAGTTCCCCACAATCACGGCGTTGATCCCGCCGAGGAGGCCCTCGCGCGTGCCGAGGTCGCCGAGGGCGAGCTCGCGCCCGCCTGCGTAGCGGAGCACGGTGCGCGGCATCGCGAGGCGGAACGCCGCGATGGTGCGCAGGGCGTCTCGGCCGTCCATGACCGGCTGGCCCTCGAGCGGCGTGCCGGGGCGCGGGTTGAGGAAGTTCAGCGGGACCTCGTGCGGGTCGAGCGCCGCGAGCTGCACGGCGAGCTCTGCGCGCTGCTCCAGCGTCTCGCCCATGCCCACGAGCGCCCCGCAGCACAGCTCCATGCCGCGCTCCTTGACCAGCCGGCAGGTCTCGAGCCGCTCCTCGTACGAGTGCGTCGTGACCACCTGCGGGAAGAAGCTCCGCGCGGTCTCGAGGTTGTGGTTGTAGCGGTGCACGCCCCACTCCGCGAGCTGGTCCGCCTGCCGCTCGGTGAGCATCCCGAGCGAGCACGCGATGTTGATCTCGACCTCCTCGCGGATGCGGCCGATCGCGAACTTCACCTGGTTCATGAGCCGGATGTCAGGCCCGCGCACGGCCGCGACGATGCAGAACTCGGTGGCCCCGGTCGCGGCGGTCTCCTTCGCGGCCTGGACCAGGCCCGGGATGTCGAGCCACAGCGCCCGCACGGGGGAGTCGAACACCCCCGACTGCGAGCAGAAGTGGCAGTCCTCGGGGCACCCGCCGGTCTTGATCGAGACGATCCCCTCGACCTCCACGTCCTCGCCGCAGTGCGCGAGCCGCACCTCGTGCGCGAGGTCCAGCGCCGCCGGGACGGCCTCGTCAGGCAGGCGCAGGATCTGCAGGACCTGGCCCTCGTCGAGGCCGACGCCGTCGCGCAGCACCTGTGAGCGGGCCTCGGCGAGGATGGGATGCTCCGCGCGCGGCTGGGCCGGGGGCTGGCCGGTCGGGCGGGCGCTGGGCTGGGCGGCTGGTCGGGCGGGGGACTGCGTCATGGGACCTCCTCGTCGTGGTGTGCACGACGCTATCGACGGCGGGGAGGCCCGGTTTTGTGGCTGTCCGCACAACGCGTGCGAACCCGTGTTGTGGGGATCCCACGAGAGAGCGCGCGGGGATCCCACGAGAGAGCGCGTGGGGATCCCGCGAGCGCGATCAGTAGTCCCGCGGCCCCGACTCGTCCGGCGTCGGCCCGAGGACGAAGTGCCGGCCCTCCACGTGGGTCGGGGTGATCTCGACGTAGACGTTCTTGAGCGTGGGGATCCATGACTCGATCCCGGCCGCCTCCGCGACGGCGATCTCGGCGGACGTCTCCAGGATGCGGGCATTGCCCTTGACCACGACGCTCCACGCCTCGTCCTCGAGGATCCCGTCCGCCTCGAAGGCGACCTGGGGGTGGATGACGAGCTCGGCGAGCTTGGTGCCCGGGGTGGTGCGGAGGTAGAGCCTGCGGTCCGACGCCCGGTAGTTGATCGGGACGATGTCCAGCTCGCCGGCGGCGTGCGTGGCGATGCGGCCGTGCCGGGTCTTCTCGAGCAGGTGCCAGCTCTCGTCCTCCGTGAGGATCCGGGCGGGATTGTCGTCGTCGTGCTGGAAGAGCATGGCAGTCCCCTTGTCTCCTTCGGTCTGTCCATCGTAGCCGCGGGTGCGGGACCTCCTGCAGGGTCCTTGGGCCTTGCCGGGCTAGGGTGTGCCCATCAGTGCAGTCCGAGGGAAGGAGAGCCCGTGCCCCCCTGGCTCGAGGCCCTGTTCTGGGGCTCCTTCGCCGGCGCCGCCCTCCTCCTGGGCGCCGGGATCGCGTGGAAGCTTCGGGTGCCGCCGAACGTCGTCGGGCTCGTCATGGCGTTCGGTGCCGGCGTGCTCATCTCGGCGCTCGCGTTCGAGCTCGTCGCCGACGCCCAGGAGGCCGGCGGGCTCGTGCCGACCGCCGCGGGCTTCCTGGCGGGCGCGGGCGCCTTCGTCGGCGCCAACGTGCTCATCGCACGCAGCGGCGCGCGGCACCGCAAGCGCTCGGGCACGCAGCAGGCCGAGGAGTCCGGCAGCGGACTCGCGATCGCCCTCGGCGCCCTCCTCGACGGCGTTCCCGAGTCGATCGTCCTCGGCCTGTCCGTGGTGAGCGGCGGAGCGGTGAGCCCCGCGATCGTGGCGGCGATCTTCATCTCCAACGTCCCCGAGGGCCTCTCGAGCACCTCGGGCATGCGCAACGCCGGCCGGCCGGGGCGGTACGTGTTCGGCGTGTGGGGCGGCATCGCGCTCGCGAGCGGCCTCGCCGCGCTCTTCGGCTTCCTGGCCCTCGACGGCGCCCCCGCCGAGGTGGTCGCGTTCATCACCGCCATCGCCGCCGGCGGCATCCTGGCCATGGTCGCGGACACGATGATCCCCGAGGCGTTCGAGCGCGAGCACCTCCTGACCGGCCTGGTCGCCTCGCTGGGCTTCCTCACCTCGTTCGTGATCAGCCAGGCCGGGTGACTGTGGTAGACCTGCACCCGTGAGCACTGAGGGCGCGGACGCGCAGACGGGCAGCGTGGACCGCGGGACGGCGCACGACGCCGGGCGGCGGCTCCGCGTGCAGGTCCCCATGCGCTGGGGTGACATGGATGCCTACGGGCACATCAACAACGTGGAGATCCTGAGGATGCTCGAGGAGGCGCGGATCGCGGCCTTCGGCCCTCCGGGCGGGACGGGCGCGGCCGGCATCGAGCCCCTCGTGCCGCTCTTCTCGGCGGTGCCGGACGGCACGCTGGCCCTCGTCGTCGAGCACCGCGTCCGCTACCTGCGCCCGCTGGACTACCGGAACGTGCCGGCCGAGGTGGACGTGTGGGTGAGCGGGGTCAAGGCCGCCGCGCTCACACTGGACTACGTGGTCCACGATCCCGTGGACGGCCACGAGTGCGTACGGGCCACCACGCAGCTCGCCTTCGTGCACGAGCCCACCGGCCGCCTCATGCGGCTCAGCGAGGAGCAGCGCGCCCAGCTCGCGTTGTACACAGGCCCGGGGCTCTTCGCGGCGGGCCGCGGCTGAGCCGTGCCATACTCGGGGCGTCGAGCACCCAAGGGGGGAACATGGACAGCCCATCCACGCCGCCGGTGGCCATCAGGCCGTCCGGGCCGGAAACGAAGCCGCCGCTCAAGCCGGGCCGCACCCTCGCCGTCGTCTCGCTCGTCTTCGGCGCAGTGGCCCTCCTGACCGCGTGGGTTCCCCTCGTGAACGTCGCCGGAATGGGACTGGCGGCCGCCGGCGCCGTGTGCGGCGGGATCGCGCTGGCCAGGAGGTCCGGTGCCAGAGGCCTCGCGCGGGCGGGCCTCGCGGTCTGCCTTGCCTCCATCCCCATGGCCTACACGGTCAACCAGACGGCCGCGCGGGTCATCTCGGAGTCCAACGCGCAGTTCGAGAAGTCCATGGCGACGTTCAAGGCCAAGGCCAAGGCCCAGCGCACGGTGGAGTTCCGCGTGACCACCAACGCGCCGGCGGTGGTGAGCTACCTCGGCGGGGACGGCAGCCAGAGGACACGGATCACCGAGGACTGGTCCACCGAGTTCACCGAGACGGGCATGCTCATCAGCATGCTGGACGTGGTCGCGGACCCTGCGGCGAAGTCCGCGAAGGTCAGCTGCGAGATCATCATCGACGGCCAGAGCGTCTCGAAGGAGACCGGCACCGCCCCGTACGCGAGCGCCAGCTGCTACGGGAGCGACAGTGACGGCCCCCTGCACGTCCCCGAGTAGCCGCGCTGCGCCTGCTGCCTGCTGCCCGGGCGGCTGACCCGGACGTTGCCTGCCCGTAACCGCAGGGACACGCGGATCGGGCATCATGGACACGTCCCGGGTGTTCGGCGCGTCACACTCGGTCACCGTGCATGGTGACCGCTCGGTAACACGCCAGCATGGGACCAAAGGGGGGCCCGGCGCAGTGCCGGAGGCCGCACCGAGTGAACCGAACGCAATGAGAGGCAGACCATGGCGAGGAACGCAAACGGGGCAGAGAAGCTGGACCTTCGGCTCAAGGCAGTGCTGGACGGGCTCGCGGAGGCGGCCCGCGCAGACCAGATCGTGGACGCGCGCGCCGTCCTGGCCGGCGCGGTGGAGAAGGTCCCCTTCGATGACCACGAGGCCTTCCTCCTCTCCGGCGGCATCCCGCGCGGGCACAAGGCCCTGACGGCGGCCACGGCGAAGCTCGTCAAGGCCGGCTGGATGGTCAAGGGCCGCGCCGGCTGGGCCATCACCGAGGAGGGGCTGCGCGCCACGGTCGCGTTCACGACCGCGATCGAGCTCTCGCGGGCGCTCGCCGCCGGCACCCCGGTCCCCGCGCACGTCGCGCTCCCGGCTGCCGCCCCCGCAGCGGAGTCGCTGGCCGAGGCCGCTGTCCAGGAGGCCGCCGCCCCGGGCCACGCCGTCACCGTGGAGGCGCTCGTCGCGCCGTCGGCCCTCTCGGACGAGGCCCAGGTGGCCGAGGCCGTGGCCGTCGCGGACATCGCCCATCCGGACTCCACCCAGCCGGACGCCGTCGCGATCGCCGGCGACTTCGCTGCCTACCTCGGGGCGGAGGCGGACTGGTCCCCGGAGGATGACGCCGTCCAGATGGGGCTGGACGCCCTCACGCGCCGCTGGATGCGCACGGTCGAGCTGCCCGCCGGCCACTACCAGTTCAAGATCGCACTCAACCGCTCGTGGAATGAGAACTACGGCGCGTTCGGTGCCTTCGACGGCGCGAACCATGAACTTGCGCACGACGGCGGCCCGGTCACCATCGCGTACGACCACAGCACGAAGGACATCGCCTTCTCCTGATCTGCCGCCCGGTCCAGCCCAGCCGCGGCAGCGGCGTGTGCGGCGGTGACGGCCGTGCGCGGCGAGGAATGTCACCGCGCGGTGGAAGACTGGAGCGTCCGGTCCCGCAGGGTCCGGGCGCGAGAGTCTGAAGAGCGGTCGGGAGAGCAGTACGTGCGCAGGATGTCGCGTCGGATCGGCAGGGCGTTGGGCCTGCTCGTGGCGCTGGGAATGATGGCAGTCGCGGCGTGGGCGGCGGGGCTCGTGGCCCCGGCCGTCCCCCGTGGGGCGGGTGCGGGCGAGACGGCCTCCGCGCCGGCCACCCCCGGAGTGGCGCCGGGCGCGGCCAGTGGCACGGCACCGGGCACGGCAGGCCCGGGGACGTCCGCCCCGGTCAAGGCTGACGCCGGTGCCGTGCCGGCTGAGCGGGTCGCCGCGGCCCGCGCCGGGCTCGCCTCGATCCCGGTCAAGGGCCGGGCGGCCCGGAGCGGGTACGAGCGCAGCGAGTTCGGCCCTGCCTGGGCGGACGTGGACCGGAACGGCTGCGACACGCGCAACGACATCCTCGCGCGGGACCTCACCGTCCTGGCCTTCCGCCCCGGCACGCACGACTGCGTGGTCCTGACGGGCATCCTGCTGGACCCCTACACGGGGCAGCGGATCGACTTCGAGCGCGGCCCCCGCTCGGCCGAGGTGCAGATCGACCACCTCGTGCCCCTCGCGGACGCGTGGCAGAAGGGCGCCCAGGCCTGGACGGCGGAGCGGCGCGAGCGCTTCGCGAACGACCCCGCGAACCTCCTGGCCGTGGACGGCGACGAGAACCAGTCCAAGGGCGCGGGCGATCTTGCCACGTGGCTTCCCCCGAACAAGGCGTTCCGCTGCGAGTACACGGTGCGGATCGTGGCGGTGAAGGCCGAGTACGGGCTCTGGATGACCGAGGCCGAGCACCGGCGCGCGGGGGAGCTCCTGGCCGCCTGTTCCTGACGCGGTACATCTAGGACGCGTCGAGGAACCGGGACCGCGCCGCCTTGGGCAGCTTCTCGATCGCGTGGCGCAGCGCGGTGCGCGACATCCGCGGCGCGCACCGGGCCAGGAACGGCTCGAGCTCCTGCGCGGGTGCCCCGCGCAGGGCCCACCCGAGGGCCTTCTGCACCTCCGGATCCGGGTCCGCGGCGAGCGCGTCGGCCACCGCGAAGAGGTCCGCGCACTCGCCGGCCTCGAGGAAGTACGCGGCCGCGACGATGGCCGTGCGCCGCTCGTGCGGGGATTCTGAGGCGGCGAGCGCCAGGAGCGGGTGGCGGGGCCGGTCGGCGAGGTACCCGCCCACCACGTGGGCGGCTGCCCGGTCCACGAGGTCCCAGGAGTCGATCCGGTCGTGCCGGCGCAGGTACAGCTCGTAGAGCTCGCGCCTGCGCTCCGGCGTGGTGGGCCGGCGGGCCTGGACGTCCATGATGGTCAAGGCTCCCACGCGCGCCTCGTGCCAGGGGCTGTCCAGCAGCGCCTCGATCTGCGGCAGCGGCATCTCCGCCGAGGCCCGTGCCAGCTCGAGCACGCGGCCCATCGGCACCCCGAGGAACCTGTCCCGGCCCTTGCGCGCCAGCGGGAAGGCGCGTTTGTACTTCCTCAGCTCGTCGTCCGAGCTGAGCGACTCGAGCGCCGCGACGAAGCCGACTGCGGTGAGAGCACCGTCCACGATGACCACCCCCACGGAACTGCTGACGAACCCTGGTTCGAGGGTAAGCCCAGCGATTGGCGACTGGGGAGTCACAAAGTGGTCTGCGTCACATTGCGTCGCAGGTCAGGGCAGGTATGGCCGCACGATCGCGATGAGCTGGTCCCTCACGAGCACGGACGGGGCGGAGAGGTCCACCGTCGCCGCGCCGAGGCGGTGGCCGGACGAGATGAACGACTCCTCGAGCTTGCTCCCCGTCGCCGGGTACACGAGGAGCCCGCCCGCCGTGAGCGATGCGGGGTCGGTGCCCACCTCCTGCTCGCGCACGTGCGCGTAGAGCTGGTAGAGGTGGCCCGAGTCCAGGGTCTCGCGGGCGAAGCGCCCGGTCCTGAGGGCTGCGGTGAACTTGGTGTCCACGATGAGCCGGCGCCCCTGCGAGGGCACGTCGATCCACACGTCCGTGACCATGTGCGGCAGCACGGCCGCCATGCCGAGCGTCGCGTCGAGGGTCTTCCACCCCACCTTGCGGCCCTGGTGCACGGTCCAGCCGCGCTGGCGTCCGTGCACGGAGTAGAACCCGGCCACCGCGCGCTGGAAGAGGTTGCGGAACTGCCGCTCGTCCAGCGTGCCGCGGCCGTGGCCGGGGTTGCTGCGGCCGAAGGGGAGGGAGAGCTGGAGGGCGAGCCGCGCCGCGAGCAGCACCGAGCGGTCCTGGTGGTCGTTGCGCGTGAGGCGCCCCTCGGCGTCGCGCTGGCCGGCCCGCAGGTCCAGCCGGCCCACGCCGAGGTCCCCGAGCCGCATCGACTGGCCCTTGCACCGGCGCACGAGCTCCTCGTCCTCGCACAGGCGTGCTATGGATTCGAGGGCGGTGCGGATGAGCCGATTCCGGGGCGTGTCCACCGTGAGCTCGTCGAACCGGCAGGCCACAAGCCCGCGGGAGAGGAGCTGGTGGGACTCGGTGCGGAGCGTGTCGATCCCGCCGCGCACCCGGGCGAGGTCCCGGGAGGTCTTGGTGAACGAGGGCGTGAGCGGGCGCCGCAGGCGGTCCTCGGTGCTGGCCGCGAGCAGTTCGGCGAGGAGCTCCGGCAGCTTCTCGGGGTACTCCTCGATCCCGTCGAACGCCTCCGGCCCGGACTGGTAGAAGTCGGACGCGTACAGCAGCAGGAGCCACACGTTGCGGACGGGGATGCGCACCCCGCCGGCGATCACCACGGTGCCCTCCGCCGCCGTCGTGCGCGTCCCCTCGAGGTCGGAAGACGGCGCGGACGGCGCGGACGGCGCAGACGACGCCGCCGCTCCCGCCGCTGGGGCGGGGTCCGTCACCTGAGGCCTTCGAGCAGGGCCGCCGAGGCGGACTCGGCCTTCGAGGCGTCGTCGAACCAGTACTCCTCGAGCGTGGGCACGATCTCCGTGTCCACGACGCCGCGGAACCAGTCCGAGAACGAGTCTACGCGCTCCTCGGCCGGCGGGGTGACGAAGCTGTGGCCCAGGCGGAACTCGGACCCGAGCGCGGGGTCGTCCGCGATCCGCTCGTTGAGGGCCTCGAAGCGGTGCCGGATGAGCTCGAGCTCCTTGGACTCCACGCCGTGGCGGCTGGCCATCCACGCCTGCCAGGCGTCGTTGACGCTGGGCTCGAGGGAGACGAACGCGAAGCGGCGGCGGAACGCGAGGTCCATGATCGCGAGCGAGCGGTCGGCGAGGTTCATGGTGCCGATGATGAACAGGTTGCTCGGCACGTGCACGCTCTCGGTGCCCGACCGCGGGTACGCGAGCTGCAGGGACTCTCGCGGGGAGCGCTTGCCGGCCTCGATGAGGGTGAGCAGCTCGCCGAAGACCTGGACCGGGTTGCCGCGGTTGATCTCCTCGATGAGCACCACGTGCGGGACGTCCGGCCGCGCGTTGGCCCGCTCCACCATCTCCAGGAACGGCCCGTCCACGAGGGTCAGCTTCCCGTCCGAGCCGGGGCGCCAGCCGCGCACGAAGTCCTCGTAGCTCGAGTTCGGGTGGAACTGCGTGGCGCGGAGGGCGGACTTGTTGTCCCGCGTCCCGATGAGCGCGTAGGCGAGGCGGCGGGCCAGCCACGTCTTGCCGGTGCCGGGAGGGCCCTGGAGGATGAGGTTCTTCTTGGAGCGCCACCGGGCCAGATAGCCGTTGAGGTCCGACTCGTCGATGAAGCAGCCGTCCGCGACGATGTCCCGGACCGTGTAGCTGGACTGGGGGGAGAGCGGGGTCGGGTCGTCCTCCGCCTCGGGGGCCTCGTCCGCGCCGGGGTCCGTGTGGGCGCCCGTGGCCTGCCGCTCGAGGTACGCCGTCCAGGTCAGCTCGGGGAAGGAGTTCACCGCGAACTGAGGGTCCTCGAACTTCGCCGCGAGGGTGTCCAGGAGCTTGACGTAGGCCTCGCCGTCCGCAGTGAAGAAGTCCTGGTCCAGCATGAGCTCGGTCTTGAGGTACTGGCGCGAGCGGCCGTCCAGCGGGACGAAGTTCCACGGGCGCACCCAGAACAGGCCCATGGTGAGCTTGGTGCCGACCCGGTAGATGTCGCGGGCGCGGTCGTAGGCGGCGGCGAGGCGCAGGCGCTCATGGTCCTCGCCCGAGGCCGCCGCGGCGAGGGCCGCCTCGAAGACGTCCCACAGGCTGTCGATGTCGTCCCGCTGGCGGGTGCCGGCGGGCGGGAAGAACCACGAGTTCTGGTTGTTCAGGAGCGGGATGCCGTCGAAGCTCGTGGGCACCGGGACGTTCACGCCGAGGAACTGCGCCCAGTCCTGCGCGACCTCGGTGCGCTTCTCGGGGGTCGTGCCGCGGTTGAACGTGCCGAGCACGGTGAAGGGGCAGATGTCCTTGAGCGGCACCGGGTTGTCCCGCCAGTCGCGGTCCATGAGGAACCCGAGGGCCTCGTGGCGCTCCTGCATCTCGCGCAGGTGGGCGAGGAGATCGGTGCGGCGGTTGCGGAAGGCGAGCAGCGCCGTCGCCATCGCCTCGTAGAACGTGGTCCACTCGAAGTGCTGCGCCGGCTTGGGGTCCACGTCGCCGAAGCGCTTGGCCCAGGCGGGGTCGTTGCGGAAGCGGTCGGTGTCCTGCGCATCGCCCCAGAACGCGAAGCGGAGGAGGGCCGCGCGCATCCAGTGGCTGGGGGTGACCTTCCAGATGGACTGGCGGCCGGTGTAGAGGAACCACTCGCGGGGCCGCTCGAGGCGCTTCCACTCGACGCCGATCTTGCGGCCGTCACCCGGGTTCGCGGTGATGGTGCCCACCGCGGTGATGCCCATGACCGGCACGGCGTGGCCGCGGGAGTCGAACGGGAGCGCGGTGCGGCGCACGTAGGTGGTCTTGAGGGCGATCCGGTCGCCGATCTTCATCGACTTGACCGAGTCCAGGTAGCGGTCCTCGAACCCGTTCTCCCAGATCCCCTCGGCGAGGAACTGGTCGGTGCGGTCGTATGGCTCCTGGCCCGCCGAGCGGGCTCCTACGAACCAGTACTGCCCCTCGGGAACGCCCGCTTCCACCATTGCTGCCCTGCCTCCTGTGACCGCACCTGTCGATGGCACCAGAGCATTGAATCATGTTTCGGTTAACGGCGGGTGGCCGTGTACAACGGGCTCTCCGGCCCGTGATCCCGCCGTTCGCCGGGGGGTCCGGAGAACCGCTGTGCGCACCCGCGGTGCCCGGGCCGGCCCCCCATTTCAATGCCGTCCCGGACACCGCGTTCCGCACCCTGCCCGTCCTGTCCCGACGTGGCGGATGGGGCGGTGGCGCGGCCGGTCCGGTGGGGGACCGGCCGCACTCCCAAGGCAATCAGAGGGGTCCGACAGTTCTCGCACGCACCTGCATTCGCTCCCCGTCCCCGGCCCCAGCCGTGAACCCGGCCCCAGCCGTGAACCCGGACCCCGCCCTGAACCCGGCCCCCGCCGCAGCCTCGGCCTCGGGCCTCCGCAGCTGGGTCGGTCACACGCTCGCGAGAGCGTCCGCGATGGGCGTCTCGCCCTGGTTGAAGCCGATGAACTCGCGCACCGTGCGGGGCTCGCGCAGGGCCGCGGCAGCCACCGCCGCGACGTCCGCCCGGCTCACGCTGCCTGCCTGCGTGTGGTCTGCGAGGGAGATCCGGCCCGTCCCCGGCTCGAGGGTGAGCGACGACGGCCCGAGGATCGTCCAGTCCAGCGCTGTGCCCCGCAGGTGCTCGTCCGCGGCGGCCTTCGCCTCGGCATAGTGGAAGAACGGGTTGTCCTCGGGGACGCCGTGGTCGGGGCGGGCCCCGAGGTAGGAGACCATGACGTAGCGCGGCACACGCGCTTCCGCGGCGGCGTCCATCGAGCGGATCGCGGCGTCGCGGTCCACCGCATAGGTGCGCGGGGGATTGCCGCCGCCGGCCCCCGCAGACCACACGACGGCGTCGTGCCCGGCGAGCAGTGCGGCGAGCCCGGCCGTGTCGAGGCGCTCGACGTCGGCGACCACCGCTGTCGCGCCCGTCGCCTCGACCTCGGCGACGTGCTCGGGCGTGCGGACGACCGAGGTGACCTCGTCCCCGCGTTCCACGAGGAGCGGGGCGAGCAGGAGGGCGACTTTCCCATGGCCGCCGATGATCGCGATGCGCGACATGCGTGTTCCTTCCGTCGATGACGGGTACACGCTAGCGGGTCCGGGGCCGGGCCCGCCTGCCAGTCCGCGGAGGTCAGTCGACGGTCTTGACGATGTAGACGTCGCACGGCGCCGCGTGGGCCACCGCGTTCGCCACACTCCCGAGGACCCGGCCGAGGCCCTGCATGCGCCGGTTGCCCACCACGATCATGCGCGCGCTGTGGAGCTCCGCCTCGGCGATGAGCGCATCGGCGGGCCTGCCGCGGCCGGCCGCGTACGTCGTCGTGAGCCCGGGCGCGGCGAGCTTCGCCGCGGCGTTCTTCGCGATGCCCAGGGCCGTGTCCGCGTCGGAGTGGATCCAGGTGTCGCTGCCGCTGCCCACCACCTCGGTGCGGTTGCCCTCGAACGCGCAGACGACGTGCAGGGGCGCTCGGAGCGCCACCGCGAGATCGCGCGCGGCCTCGGCCGCCTTCCCTGCCGTCACGGATCCGTCGACGCCGACGATGATCGGTCCAGTCACGATGTGCCCTTCCGGTGGTGTGAGCCGCCCCTGCGGCCCTTGGGGCCAGCCTACTGGGAGGCCCCCACCGCCGGGGCGGCGCACGCGGGGCCAATGTCCGGGCGCCGAGACTACCCGCCGTCCAGGAGCCACTCGGCAATCGCGGCGGAGATCCGCTGCCCGGTCTGCGACTCGTAGTAGCTGAACGCCGGCGAGGGGTTGACCTCGAAGCACACCACCCGGCCCTCCGGGGCGAGGCGCAGGTCGATGCCCGCGAGCGGGAGCCCGAGGGAGTCGGCCAGCCCGATGCAGCGCTCGAGGAGTGGTTCGGGCAGGTCCGCGGGCCGCAGCTCGGCGCTCCCGCCGTCCCGTGTGGCATACCGGTAGTCGGTCGCCTCGCTCGCGATCTCCGTGGCAAACGCCCGCCGGCCCACCACATGGACGCGCACGTCGGTCCCGGGGACGCGCTCCTGGAACTGGGTGGGGCACCAGCGGATGAGGGCCAGCCGGGCGGCGTCGTCGGCGCCGAACTCCCGGACGATCGAGCGCACGCCGCTGGCCGACTTGTACACGATCCGCCCGTGCCGCTCCCGGAAGCGCAGGACGGCGTCCGGATCGTTCGTGATGAGGGTCTCCGGGACGCTGAAGCCCTGGGCGCGGATCCGCTGCGCCTGGTAGGGCTTCGAGGAGTTGGACGCCTGCGGGCGGGCCCGGTTGAGGACCCGCGCCCCGGTGGCCTCGAACCACTCGGCGATCCCGGCGTGCAGGGAGCGGCATGCCTCCCTGCGCGGCGAGCCGGCCGGCTCGGGCTCGATGTCCGGCAGCCGCGAGTCGTCCATGAGCCGGGTGAACACGCCGTGCACGGACTCGAGCGCAACCTCGCCCCCGGGCAGGCCGAGCGCGCCGGTGATGCGCCGGCCCCGGACCTCCGCATCGAGCCACGACTCGTCCCAGTGGCGCTGGTCGAATACGGCGACGGGGGCGCCGCGCTCGGCCAGCCGCTCGGCGACGAGCCGGACCGGCGGCTCCGACGGGATGCCTGCCAGGAGGATCATGCCGGCGCTCCCGTCCGTGTCCGCGCCCCGAGGGCCGCCGCCAGCAGGTCCAGCACGGCGGGGCCGCAGAGGCGCAGGTCGGGCACGAGGTCCGCCGCGACGAACTCGCCGTCCGGGCCGAGTCGGACGCCGAGGCACTCCGCCTCGGCGAGGTCGGCGAGACGGGCGAGGGGCTCGTGCAGGGAGGGCGGCACGGCTCCGAACACGCGGCCGAGGAGGACGACGGCGCTGCGGCCTCGCGCTGCGCCGTCGCCTCCCGCCAGTGAGCCGCGGAGTGCGGCCTCCGCAGGCCCGCCGTCCCCCGTGTCCCCCCGGGCTGCCGTGTCCCCCCGGGCTGCAGAGCGCAGGCCGCCCCTGAGGCGGAGCGGGGCAGGGGCCAGGCCCGCGGCCTCTGCGAGCGCCGCCCACTCTGCGGGGTAGCGCCACTCGCCCGCGAGCCCGGCCGGGTGCGGGCTCCCCACGAACGGCACCCCGCTCCCGGCGAGGGCGGCGAGCCAGGACAGGGTCACGGCCGCGAGCTCCTCGCGGGCGTAGTCCAGGTCCTCCCGGGAGACCCCCGGGGTGGCCGGCCGCGGGACCACGGCGAGCCGATTGAGGACGCCGTCCACCTCGCCGGCGGTGAGCCGACGGCCCAGCGGCAGTTCGAGTGCGAGCCCGGAGCCGCCGTCGTCCACCGTGTGCTCGATGCGCAGGGCGCAGGTGAGCTCGGCCCCGGTGGCGAGGAGGACGTCGGCGCCGCGGGCCCGCAGGCCCGCAGCCGCCCAGGCCGCCGAAGGGTCCGGCGGGGAGCACAGCACGAGGATCACGGCCTAGCCCTCCGCCGGCTTCTCGGCGTCCTTGAGGTCCTTCTCGTCCTTGGACTGCGCGGACTGGTCCTCGAGCCCGTCGTAGCCGAGGGCGCCGGCGCCCAGATCCGGGCGCAGGGCCTGGTCGATGAAGTGGGCCAGCTCGGCGACCGTCCCCTCGAGCGCCGCGAGCCGGTCCTCCGCGGACGGCCCCTCGGCCTGCGGGCCGCCGAAGCCGCCCAGGCCTCCACCGCCGATGCGGCCCCAGTCGATGTCGCGGATCTTGTCCCGCTCCTTGATCTCGACCTTCTCGAGCTTCTCGCGCTTGCCCTCCTTGATCTCGACCTTCTCGAGCTTGCCTTCCTTGATCTCGATCTTCTCGCGCTTTCCTTCCTTGATCTCGACTTTCTCGAGCTTCTCGGCCTTGCCGTCCTTGATGTCCTTGACCTTGATCAGGCCGACGAGGGCGCGCAGGTCCGGGAGGTTCCCGATCCGCTGGGTGGCCGGCCGGTCCGGGGCGTCGGTCTGCGGGGAGCCGGTGCTGCGCAGCCGCGAGCGGACCTGGGCCGGGGTCTTGCGGCCCGAGCCGGCGGCGCTGATGCCCTGGTAGCACGCGACCGCGCCGACCACGATCGGCGAGGCGCTCGAGGTCCCGCTGAACGTGTCGGTGTACCAGAGGTCCTCGTTGGGCCCGCCCTGCAGGCCGCCGTAGCCGGTGGTCGTCACCTCGCGGCCCCAGCCCTGGGCGTCCACCCGTGCGCCGAAGTTGGAGAACCCGAGGCGGGAGCGGCCGGGGCCATGGTCGCGGCCGTGCGTCCCGACCGGCGGGGCGCCGGCCCCCACGACGACCGCCCCGGAATCGGCGGCGCCACCGCGGAAGGGGTTGGTCCACGAGGAGGGGAAGCCCGAGGGGCGGGTGTCGTAGAGGGCATCGTCCAGGTTCTCCGCACCGTTTCCGGCTGCCTCGACCACGATCACCCCGCGTCCGAGGGCGTAGCGGATCGCCGCGAAGTCGTCGGGCCACCACTCGACCGCGATGTACCCGAGCTGGTCGGCGCGGCTCTGGAAGCTGTGGCGCGGGCCCGGCCGGTGGAGCTCGATGAGGATGACGTCCCCGGCGGAGAGCGCGTCCGCGGCCTGGCGGATCGCGCCGGCCGAGCCGGGGCCGAAGATGGAGATCGCGCGGATGTTCGCATCGGGGGCGATGCCCAGCACGCCGATGGAGTTGTGGTCGGCGCTGATCTCGCCTGCGACGGCCGTGCCGTGGTTGCGCCATCCGAGGTCCGTGGACTGGGTCCCGCCGATCACCCCGCCCTGGTTGAGCAGGAGGTCCTCGTGCGTGAACCGCCACGCGCCCTCGACGTCGATGACGCGGACGCCCTGTCCCCGCCCTCCGGGTCGGGTCCAGGCCCAGCGGGCGTTGATGCCGCCCGGTGCCGCCTCGAGGTAGCCCTGGTTGGCGCTGAAGTCCGGCGTGACCGGCGGTGCCTCCTCGGCCGGGGCTGCAGCGGCCTCGCGCTCGAGGCTGTCGTCCGGGGCGATCGGGGGCTCGGCGGGAGGCTTGACGAAGGCGGCCTCGACGGAGTCGTTCGCTGCGAGCTCCTCGGCCAGCTCGTCGGCGCTGCCGCTGAAGCCGGTCACGGAGAAGTAGCTGAGCAGGTCCGTTCCGACGCTCTCCTGCGCGGTGCCCTGGAGGCGCTCGGTGAGGCGGTTGGCGGGCCCGAAGCTGCGCGTGAGCTGGGCCCCCCCGGGGAGGGCGCTGCGGAGCTCCGCCTCCATCGCCGTGCTCTCGGCGACGTCGCTGCGGTGGATGCCCGCGCCGGTGTGCGCGGTGACGACCACCACTTCGACCGGCCCTGCGGGCGCGTGCGTGCTGTTGTCTGCGGGGCGGCTCTTGGCCATGGTTCAGTCCTCGGACTCGGTCCGGCCCTCGGCCGGCGCATCGGGGGGTTTGAGGTAGGCCCCGTCGACCTCCGGCAGGGCCAGAAGGGTCTCGACGAGGGCATCCGCGTCCTCGGGGCGGACGCGGAGGAGCCAGAACAGGGAGAGGGAAGGGTCCGCCGTCCCCTCGAACTGGGCGCGGGGCTCGGCGCCGGAGGAGGCAGCCGCTCGGCGCACTGCCTCGGGAAGTGCCTGCGGGTCCGGGCCGCTAGACGCAGCCCGGGTCGCGCGGAGCACCATGTGGACGTCAACGAATTCGCTCATCGTCGGCCTCGGAAGGATTCCTGTGGTGTGGCCATCTCAAGCGGACGGAATAATTCTAGTCGATGGATAAACCCCCGCGTCAAGGGTTTGCGGGATTCAATGCGTCAGCGACTGCCACGAGGCTCGCGTCCGTCGCGAAGAAGCTCATGTGGTCGGTGGCCAGTACCTGGACGGCGGGCGAAGGGGTCCGGCCCGCGGGGACCGCCTGGGCGCTCTCCACCGAGACGGCGAGGTCATTCGGCGCCCGGAAGAACACGGCGTCGACCACCCTGTCCACGATCCCGCCCGGGGAGAGCCGCTCCAGGAGCCGGGGCAGCCGGCCGTCCGCGAGCTCGCGGGGGAGCAGCGAGCGGTCGCCTACCAGCAGGTGGTAGGGCACCCCGGGGTCCGGGGCCTTGGCCAGGGCGGTGAGGAAGGGCGATCCCTTCTGCATCTGGTCAAGCGCCGTGTCCACCTTCTCGATCGTCCCCATCACGGCCGCGAGTGCCGCGACCGGCCACGCCACCGGCAGCATGCCGTTCGCCGCGACGCCGAGGGCCACGGTGGCCCACCGCTGCACGGACGGCCACGGGGAGCCGGCGTGAGGCGTCCCGAGCGTGACGAGGCTGTCCACGTGGACGCCGCGCTCGGCCTCGATGAGCTGCCGGGCCACGAGCCCGCCCATCGAATGCGCCACGATGTCCAGCCGCTTACCGTGCTCCCCGGCCAGTCCCACCTCGGCGAGCCGGGCCTTGAGCAGGGCCGCGTTCTCCTCGATCGAGGTGTTGATGTTCTCGTAGTCGAAGGCGAGCACCACGCCGTAGCCGGGTCCCACGGGCGGGGCCGCGCCGCTGACCCGCGAGCTGCGGGCCATGTCCCCGGTGTCGCCGAGGATGCCGTGCACGTACAGCAGAACAGCGTCGGCGCGCCGCACCGCATCGGCGACCCTGCCGGCGTCGTCCTCGTAGCTGAGCGCACCGTCCTGGCCCACCGTGGCGAGCCGGAGCAGCGGGTACTTGGGCGGCAGGCCGAGGACGCCGCCCACGAGCTTGCGGAAGAGGATCCGGATGGACCCGGTCAGCGAGCGCTCGGTGCGGACCGGGTCGCAGAGCCGCTCGAGCACGATCTCCGTGCCCCGGGCCGCCGTCCCTGCCCCTGCCGCGGGGGCGGCCCCCCCCCCCCCCCCCGGGGGGGGGGGCGCGCCCCCCCCGCGGCCGGGGGAGCACGCGGCG
>NZ_JBDFRB010000008.1:26126-67531 GCF_039615075.1 Sinomonas halotolerans
CCCGCCTCGCGCACGTCCGCGGGCCCCCGGCCCGCGGCCCCGCCCCCGCCCGCGCGGCCGGCCCCGCCCCCATCTGCCGGGGCCGGCCGCGCGAAGCCCAGCGGCAGGTAGAACTCGCCGTCCCACGCGAAGGGCAGCACGTGCTCCCCGGGGGCCAGCGGCCGGTCGAGGCGCACGATGAGGGGCTGCTCCGGGGTCACGCTGCCGGGATCGCCTCCCTCCTCGAGCGTCAGCACGAGCGCGTCCGCCTCTGCCTCGCCCGCGCGGGTCGCGGACAGCGCGAACGACGACGACCCCTCGCCCTGCAGCGCGTCCGGCACCGGGGGCGCATCGAGGTCCCGGGTGGCGGACAGGGCGGGCGCGAGCTGGGCGCGGGCGCGCAGGGCAGGGTGGGGCGCGATGCCCACGCCCGGGGCGAGCTCGGCGCTGCGGTCCGGCGAGACGGCGACGCCGTCCCGTGGCCGGACGGAGACGACCTCGAGGCTGTGGGCATACCAGTCCGCGGCGGCTGCACCGGCGCCCTGGGGCTTGGCCCGCCGCGTGGCGGCCCGCCCGAGCACGGCGTCCAGACCGGTGGCGGTGGAGCGCACGGCCGCGTCCCGCGGGGGCGCGGAGACGTCGAGGTCGCCCTGCTGCAGGCCCCGGAGGTCGAACTCCTCCGTGCCGACCACGAGCTTGAGCACGTCCGTCACCTCGGTGACCCCGCGCTCCCACAGCGCGTCCGGCACGTCGGTGAGCAGCGCGATCTCGGTCGACTGGCCCGGCGCGAGCTGCTCGGACCCTGCCGGCACGGCGTCCGCGTAGACGCCGAAGGTGTCGGTCAGGTCCAGGAGCCCCACCCAGAGCGGCTGCTGGGACGTGTTGGTGGCCTTGACGGTGTAGCGGCGCGCGCGGTGGGTCCCGTCCGACTCGCGGACGTAGCCCAGGCGGATGGGGCCGGAGGCGGGGATGTCCCGTTCGCCCTCGCCGGCCTCGGCGTCGAGTCCGACGGCGATGCCGCCGTCCGCGATCCGGGAGCCGGGGTTCTGGAGGCGGAGGGTGCGCAGCCAGGCGGCCACGTGCTCGAGGACGCCGAGGGCCTCCTCGGGCGTCGACGCGCTGGGGGTGAGCTCGCGCTCGCTGCCCGCGCGCCTGATCGCGTAGTGGCCGGGCGTGCACGTCACCGTGGCCTCGGCCGGCTCGCCGGCGCCGGCCTCGGCCACGAGCCGCGGTCCCGCCGCATCGCGGTCCTCGAGGGACGAGCGGAGGGCCGCGGCGTCCTCCTCCGTGCCCTCGAGGGCCACGAGCAGCGGCGGCAGCGGGGTCGAGGTGACCACGGCGCGGTACACGCGGCCGGGGTCGAGGGCGCCCGAGGTGACGGTGATCGTCGCGGTGGCGGGGCCGGCGTCGGCCACCTCCGCGCTCGCCGCCGGGGCGCCGTCCTGGGCCATGATGTCCAGGAGCGTCCGCTCGTCGCGGACCGGGGAGAGAAGGCCGTGCATCGTGCCGCCGTCCACCGTCCAGCCCGTGTCCCCGTGGGTGGCCACGAAGTGCGGCGGGAGCGCCTCGACCGTCGCCCCGAGGAAGGGGCGGTCGAGGTCTGCGCCGTCGGAGGCCTCGAGCTGGGGCGTCTGCGCGCGGACAAGGGTACGGACGGTCGAGGCCAGCTGCCGGTGGACCTCGCGGTAGGTGAGCGCGCCGGGGCCGGCCGCGACGAGGGCCGCCTCGAGGGCTGCGGACATGGCGCCCCGGTGCTTCTCCCCGTGCACCACCTCCTTGGAGGTCTCGTTCGCGCGGCATCCGGAGAGCAGCACGTGCCGGGCCGCGGGAAGCGCCCAGCCGCTCTCGTCGCCCGCCTCGCGGGCGGCGCCCGGCGTGCGTGCGAGCGCGTCGACGGCGTCCGGGTCGAAGACGAAGCTTCCCAGGGGCCGCTCGCGGTGGTCCGCGGGGGCGCGGCGCCCGGCGGTGCCGTCCTCGAGCGCCGCGCGGGTCCCGCTCCCGGAATGGCAGCAGTCGAGGACGACGGCGAGATGCGGCTCGCGCGCGGCGACCTCGCCGAGGAGGGCGGCGAGCTCCTTGTCCGCGAGGTCCCACTGGCCCGGGGAGCGGCTGTCGAAGAGCACGAGGGTCTCATCGAGCCGATCCGGCTCGAGGTGCCACCACTTCTCCGGCGCCGGCTCCTGGGAGCCGTGGCCGCTGTAGTACAAGAGGGCGGCGTCGCCGGGTCCCGCCTGCGCGAGGTGCTCGCGGAAGCCGGCAACCACCGCCTCCCGGGTCGCCTGCCCGTCCAGGAGCGTGCGGATCCTGACGGGGCCTGCGGCCCGGGCCTCGAGGAGCTGCGCGAACGCCTCGATGTCGTTCCGGCAGCCGCGCAGGGGCGGGACCGGGGACTCGTAGGCGTCGATGCCCACCAGCAGGGCGTAGAGCGTCGGTTGGTGCGTCATGGCGGACTTCTCCCCTTCGGAGGATCGGGCGGGTGGGGGTGACGAGGGCCCTCAGACGATGCCCCAGGCGGTGATCGTCGAGGCGCCGAGGTAGTACGAGGGGTCGCCGTAGAGGGCGTAGGCGGCCCACGTGATGCCGTCCTGCTGGCTCGTGCGGACCTCCTCGCGCGCCCGGCGGAGGGCCTCGCCCACGCGCTGGCGCTTCTCGATGAGCTCGGAGTAGAACCGCACGGCAAGCTGCGCGGCCGTGTCGTCGAACACGGGCCAGAGCGCGCCGACGCATGCCTGGGCGCCGCCGTAGACGAACGCCGAGGCGAGCCCCTGGGCCCGGGCGATCGTGGAGCCGGTGGACTGGCCGGGCTGGGGCGAGGCGGACATGCTCGTCTCGCACGCGTTGAGGAAGACCACGGGATGGCCCTCGAGCAGCCGCTGCACGCGCGCGGCGCTGAACCGCTCGCCGTTGGCCAGGAGCAGGTAGCTCTGGTCCGGCTTCTCGGGGTTGTACCAGGCGTGCCCCACGTAGTGGATCAGGTCGTAGTTGCCGAGACTGAGCTCGTCGGTGAGCCGGCTGGACGTCACCTCGTCCTCGGTGCACAGCCTCGTGACGTGGGGAGCCGGCTTCATGCTGGCCAGCCGCTCCTCGATCGCCTCGATCTCGCGGTCGGCCTGTTCGAGCGGCTCGCCGTAGACCGAGCGGATGACCAGCACGCGCGAGCCCTCCCTGCGGCTGCCGCCGAGCGGCTCCCGGGTCCTCCGGGGGAAGGTCTGGCCAGCGGGCATGCGGGCGAACACGCGCTTGAGGCACAGGAAGTTGTTGCCGTCGTGGAGCAGCTCCCAGGGCAGCTCCGGGTTGTTGGACGTGATCGTGAGCGGGAGCGGGGAGGTCTCGTCGATGAGCCGCTGCATGGCGTCCGGGATCAGGAGGCTGTACATGCGCCGGCCGATCTTCTCGAGCCGCGTCGCCGGGTCCAGCTGGTCCAGATGCTCGTACTGTGCCCGCGCGGCAGGCACCGCGCGCCGCACCGGCGACTCCCCGGCGTCGTCCGCCTGGGCCTGGGCCCCGCCCGCCGCAGCGGCCATGGCCGAGCGGATCCCCTGGACCGCGCCCTCCGCGATCCGGCGCACGGTGCCCTTGAAGAGGTCCTGGTCAGCCACGAGCACCTCCACGTCGTCGTAGAGGTTGGTCTCCTGGATCGACTCGTACCCGGGACGGCGCAGCAGGACCTTGTAGGGCACGCCCTGGTTCACGTCCCCGCCGGAGATGAGGAACAGCTCGGCACGCCGGGCCAGGCGGCGCTCAGTGGTCTCCGCCTGGGCGATCCGCGCCTCGAAGGAGGTGATGTAGGAGTCGAACCTCTGCGGGTCCACGGCCCTCTCCGGCCCCTCCCCGGCCGTGAGGCCCTGGTCGGAGAGCAGCGTCAGGGCGTGCTGGACCGCGACCGCGACGCTGTCGTAGCGCCCGGCCTGGAAGTCGGCCTCGCTCGCCCGGAACTTCCCGATGCCCTCCACCGCGAGCGTCCGCTCGTTCTCGGCGTCCGCGAGCCGCACCAGGTCCGCCTTCTCGACGAGGCGCTGGAGGTGGTCGAAGTTCAGGCGGAGTGCACGGTACTGCTCCTTGAGCAGCTGGACGTACTCTTCGATGTTCCGGCGGCGTTCGAGGAGGTTCTCGTGGACCTGCTGCGCGACAGCCCAGAGCGGCTGGTCGAGCAGCTCCTCGAGGTGCGCGAGTCCGTGGGCGTCGCCCTCGGGCGGCCCGGCGGCGAGGACCGCGAGCTGGTGGTCCGCCTGCTCCACCACGCCGGCCAGCTTCCTGGCCACGTGGACCTCGCCCACGACGGCGGTGAGCCGCGTGCCGCCCAGGGAGTCGGCGAGGTCGCGCAGCTGCTCGAGGAGCGAGCGGCACTCGCTGAGGCGGTGGGCGGCCGCGGCGAGGCGGGCCGCAGAGACGTGGGGAGCTGCCGGAGCGGGAGGGGCCGGCGCGGGAGGCGCCGTGTCCGGAGGCTCGGGGGCAGGAGGGTCCGGGCGGCGGAGCGTGGAGGTGTCCACCGGGGCCCTCTCCTCGTGGAGCGCTGTCATGTCGCTGCGCCTCCCGTCGCCCCCCGGCCTGCGGTTCCCCGTCCTGTTGTCCCTGCCCGGGCCGCGCTCCCGGCGTGCCGCTTGGGGCCGATGTCCCGCGCGAGTGCGTCGATCTGGTCCTGGACGAACGCGGGAGTGTCGCTGCCCTCGACCGCGTCCCACTGCTCGCGCAGCGCCGCGAGGTTGGCCTGCTTGATCACGAGCATGAGGTTGGTCGCCGTCGTCTCCTCCGGCAGGCCGGATCCGGCGTTGGGCACCGCCGCGGCCGCCACGGGTTCGGGCTCCCTGGTCGACGCCTCGACGATGGGGCCGTCCGCGTTGAGGAACAGGACGGCCTGGGACCACTCGTCGCCGGCGGAGGGGGAGAAGCTGATCTGCTGCGCCCGCCCGGAGGCCACGGCCTGCGGGATCGTCGCCCCGGAAGCGAGGGCGAAGTAGAGCCCGCGCAGGAAGGCCCGGACGCCGTCGTCGCTGATCTTGCCGCGGATCCCCACGACCGCCCGGGTGCGGGTGGCGAGCTGGGAGGCGAGCTGGTCCGTGTTGCAGGCGGCCAGGACCAGCAGGCGCAGCTGCTCGCTCGTGTGCAGGCTCCGCGCGAGGCTCTTGGCGGGAACCGTGTCCGCCGGCCCCCCGGTCCCCGCGACCATGTCCTGCAGGCCCGAGCGGGTGGGCCGGCCCGTGCCCATGAGGTGGACCACGTGGGCCTCGTCGCGCTCCAGGGACTCGAGGATCTCCTTCGGGGAAGCGTCCGGGATGTGGTGCAGCCGGGCCTCGGGGAAGGCCTCCCGCATGATGGCGGGGTCCGCGCCCTGGTCCAGCCCGGGGATGCGCGTGGTGATGGCCAGCAGGCGGACGCGCTGCTGGGGGACGGGCTCGAGGGGTTTCTCGAGCTCCGCGGCCAGCTCGGGGTCCGCCGGCAGGAGCTGGCGGATGATCGACATGCCGGCGTCGAAGGAGACATAGGAGGTCGAGGTCGCGCTCGGGTCCGAGAGCAGCTCCCACGGCAGGCCCTGGACGGCGGGGGAGGAGCTGCGGATCACGATCAGCAGGCCGCGCTTCCTCCTGCGGTCTATCGCCTGGGCCCACGAGCGGCTGAGCCCGCCGGAGAACAGTTCGCTGAACAGCTGGGTGCCCACCTTGGCCCGAGCCTGCTCGGAGACCATGCTCGTGGAGGCCGCCATCGGCGAGGTGGCGTAGTTCCACTCGCTCCGGGCGACGAACTGGCCTCTGGTCACGCCCTCCACGCCGGAGAGGCGGGCCTCGACGTCGAACCGGTCTGAACTGCCGGAGACCGGACGGAACGTGACCACGAGCCTGATCGGCGCCCCGTGCGCCGGTCCCACGAATTCGGAGACGTCATTCTTGAAGAGGACCATGGGAGGTTCCTTGGGTGCGTGCGTCCTCGGGTGCCGCCCCCCGCCGGCAGCACTATCGTCCTGCCGTACGGGCCGTTCGGGAAGGGCTCGTCACCCACATTTTCCATTCGATGGATAAAAAGCCCTGTCAAGGCCGCGTGCTGCGTGCGCTCTTGACGGACCCGGCGTTCGGCGAGAAAATCCCCCGGCCCGCGGCGAGTTAACCTTCCCGGCGAGTTAACCTTCCCGTCGACGGAGCGTCGCCCGGGGCCATCCGTCCGGACGAACCACTGTCGCCTTCGCGGGATTCACTGGGCGCGCATCCCGACCCCGGCCGAAGGCTCCACCGTGCTCCTGCTGCGCCGCTGCGCTCCGATCCTCGCCCTGCTGGCCTCGCTGCCGGCGCTCCTGCTCGCCCTCGCCCTCCCGGCGTCCGCCCACGTGCGCGAGAGCACGGGCTACTCCTCCATCACCGCCGAGGGCTCCGAGGTCCGCTACACCCTGAGCCTTGAGTACGAGCTCCTCGCCCGCCTCGTCCAGCTCGGACCCGGCGCAGTGGAGGCGGCGGACGACGGCGCCCGGCAGCGCGCGCTCGACGAGGGCCGGGCGGCGCTCGGGGACTACCTCGGCGAGCGGGTGACGGTCGCGCTCGACGGGGCCATGTGCACCCCGGAGCTGGCCAATGCCGCCCCGGCGGAGCGCGACGGCATGGCCTACGCCCAGCTCGAGCTGGAGTTCGCCTGCCCGGGCGACTCCGGCGAGTACCGGGTCGGGTATGACGTCTTCTCCGAGCGGGACGCGATCGTGGACGCCCACACGAACCTCGTCGAGTACCGCCTCGGCGGCCATGAGGGCCGGGCGGTGATGGACGCCGAGACCCGGGAGTTCACCGCGGGGGAGGGCTCGCCCCTTGCCTCGAGCGTCCGCTTCGCCGGCATGGGGGTCGAGCACCTCCTGACGGGGCTCGACCACGTCCTGTTCGTCGTAGCGCTCCTCATCGGGGCGGGGTCCCTCCGCAAGCTCGTGGGCGTCCTGTCCATGTTCACGCTCGCCCACAGCCTCACCCTCGCCGCCGCGCTGCTGGGCTGGGTGCACGTCCCCGCCGAGATCGTGGAGCCGCTCATCGCGCTGTCCATCGCCTACGTGGGCGCGGAGAACCTCCTCGGCGCCAAGGGCCGGATGCCGGTCGTCTTCCTGTTCGGCCTCCTCCACGGGCTCGGCTTCGCCGGCACCCTGCAGGTCACGGACCGCGTCGACGGGTCCCTGATGCTCTCCCTGCTCAGCTTCAACGTCGGCATCGAGGCCGGCCAGCTCCTCCTGGTCGCGGTCGGCCTCCCCTTGATCCTGCTCGCACGGCGGTCCCGGTTCTCCGAGCCCGTCCTGCGCGGGGCGACCATCGCGGTCGCAGCGTCCGGTCTGTTCTGGTTCATCGAAAGGTTCTTCCTCGCATGAGACCCCTCCCACCCGAAAAGCGGCTCCGCGCCGCCCTCTACGGGGGCACCGCGGCGCTGGCCGCGCTCGTCGTCGCCGCCCCGCTCACCTCAGCCGTGGCAGAGACGGCGGAGACGCCGTCGGCCGCCGTCTCCGGCCGCGTCTTCGAAGACCGCAACGGCAACGACGCCTTCGATCCCGGCGAGCCCGCGCTCGCAGGCGTGAGCGTCTCGGACGGCAACAGCGTCGCCGTGACCGATGCCGAGGGCCGCTACAGCCTGGACCTGCCGGTCGAGCGCCGCGGCACCGACCTCGTCTTCATCACCCAGCCCTCCGGCTACTCGGTGGGCACGGACGAGTTCAAGACCCCGAAGTTCTACCGCAGCCTCGGCGCCCTCGCCGGGGGGGACGCGAAGACCGCGGACTTCGCCCTCGTCAAGGACACCAAGGCCGAGCGGAGCAACTTCACGTTCGGCAACGTCGCTGACCCGCACTACAACCCGCAGATGGCCCAGCAGATCACCGAGATCAACTCGACCCAGCAGGATCTCGCGTTCATCCAGGTCAGCGGCGACCTCACGGACCGTGCCACGGACACCGAGTTCGGCATCTACAAGGCCGCCACCGCCCTCTCGAAGGTGCCCGTGTGGCCGGCCGTGGGCAACCACGAGTACTCCCCGGGCACCACGTACGCGGAACGGATCAACAACTACCGCAACCACGTGGGCCCGGAGTGGTACTCCTTCGACTACGGCAACCGCCACTTCGTGGTGCTCGAGAACAACGGCGTCGCCCCCTTCGAGGAGCAGCTGACCTGGGTCAAGCAGGACCTCGAGCGCAACGTCGGGGACAAGAAGCTCGTGGTGCTCACGCACCAGCCCATGAACGTGCCGTTCGGCTCCCGCGAGGTCTACGACCAGTACGGGGCGCTGCTTGAGCAGTACAAGGCCGAGCTGATCCTCGTGGGCCACGAGCACTCCAACGACGTGGAACCGAACAGCGACTTCGCGGGCACGGCCAAGCACGTCCAGACCACCTCGAGCTCCTACACGATCGACAACTCCCCGCGCGGCTTCCGCTACGTGAGCATGACCGAGGACTCCTTCAAGAACCCCTTCCGCCAGTACTCGGCCGAGAAGGAGCTCACCATCACGAGCCCGGCCGACGGCGCCTCCGTGCCGCTCGCGGGCTTCCCGGGCATCCAGGCCAACGCCTACGACACCTCCGACGCCCCGCGCACCGTGGAGTTCAGGGTCGACGGCGGCAGCTGGCGCCCGCTCAAGGCCTCCGGGGAGTTCACGTGGCACTCCGCGCTGCAGCCTGACCTGCGCACGCTCGGCCAGCACACGCTCGAGGTGCGCGCGACCGACGCATCCGGCGCCTCGTGGAGCAAGAAGTCGACCTTCACGTTCACCGACGAGAAGGCCATCGCACCGGCCAAGGGCGCGGACTGGAGCCAGCACCACGGCGACGCCGCCCACTCGGGCGTCGCGGCCGACGCCGTGGGCAAGGACCTGCGCCTCGCCTGGTCGCACCGCACCGAGGGCACGTTCCTCACGGGCTCCCCGGCGATCATTGACGGCGTCGTGTACGCCGGCACGCGGGACGAGAACGGCGACGGCAACAGCGAGGTCCACGCCGTCCAGCAGGCCACGGGCAAGACGCTGTGGAGCTACGACGTTCCGTCCTCGGTCCACGGCAGCATCGCCGTCGCCGGGGGCAAGGTCTACGTGCCCACGCTCCGCGGCACGCTCTTCGCCCTCGACGCCGCCACCGGCCAGCTCGCGTGGCAGAACGACCCGGAGCCGGCCCCGGCACCGTACAACCAGCGCACCTACGGCTACTACGGCGTCACGGTGGCGGACGGCAAGGTCCTCTACCCGTACCAGACCCGCCACGGCGAGGCGAAGAACGGCCTCCTGCTGGCCCTGGACGCTGCGACCGGCAAGCGCGTGTGGGCCGCCCCGATGAGCGGCGCGACCATGAGCGACGGCACCCCCGCCGTGGCCGACGGCCGCGTCTACGTGGGCAACCAGACCGCCGACCGCATCCTCGCGTTCGACCTCAAGACCGGCGAGAAGGTGTGGCAGTCCGGGTCCTCCCTGGGCGGCTGGCAGGACGGCGTCCCCGCCGCGGCGGGCGGCAAGGTCTTCATCGGATCGAACAACGGCATCATCGCCCGTGACGGCGCCACCGGCGCGACCCTGTGGACGTACCGCAGCCAGAGCCCCTCGCAGCTGCGCGGCGGCGCCACCCCGGCGGCCCCGGCCATCCGCGGCAACGTGGTCTACATGGGCTTCCCGAGCGGCGAGGTCGCGGCGCTGGACGCCACGACCGGTGCCGTCCTGTGGACCAAGGTGCTCCCGGGCGCGCTGGACAAGGGCGGCGTGCACACGTCCCCGGCCGTCTCCGGTGACCGGCTCTTCGTGGGCTCGAACAACGGCTCCTTCTACTCCCTCGACGTCGCCACCGGCGAGGTCACCTGGGAGTACAGGATCGGCTCCTGGGTCACCGCCGGACCGGCCGTGAGCGGCAACACGGTCGTGGCGGGCGCCTTCGACGGCAACCTGTACGCGTTCACTGCGAAGTGACGCTGGGAAGTGACGCTGGCGTGATCGTCGCGCGGTAAGGGACAGACCGGCGCACGACGGCGGGGGGCGGCCCAGGCGGGCCGCCCCCCGCTGCGCGTTCACCGGGAGTCTCCCCGGAGCTGGTGCCCGGTTAACGGGTGCCCGCCAAGCTGGGCTGCATGCCACTCCACCTGCCGGGCAACGCCCACCTCGTCGACCGCCGCCTCTTCCTCGCTGGGACCGCGGCTGTCTCCGCTGCAGCCACTCTGGCCGTCACCCCGGCCACGAGGGCCGATGCCGCGGCCGTGTCCGCGCGGCCCGTGGGAGACCCCTTCACGCTCGGCGTGGCGTCCGGCGATCCGACGCCCACCGGGGTGGTGCTGTGGACCCGCCTCGCACCGAAGCCCTTCGAACCTGACGGCGGGATGCCGCCGGGCCACGCCGTCGTCGAGTGGCGCATCGCCACAGACTCGGGGATGCGCAACATCGTGCTCGGCGGGACCGCGCACGCGCCTGCGGAGCTGGGCCGCTCGGTGCACGTCGAGGCCGAGGGCCTGCAGCCGGAGAGCGAGTACTTCTACGAGTTCAAGTTCCGCAGCCACGTCTCCCCGACGGGCCGCACCAAGACCCTGCCCGCGCCGGGGGCGGACGTGCAGCAGCTCGACTTCGCCTTCGTCTCGTGCCAGAAGTGGGACGACGGCTTCTTCCCGTCCTACCGGCACATGGCTTCGGAGGATCTCGATCTCGTGGTGCACCTGGGCGACTACGTCTACGAGTACGGGATGTCCCCGAGCGGCGGGCTCCGCCGCACTCCGGTCCCCGCCGCGGCCCAGCCTGCCCCGCAGACCCTCGAGCAGTGGCGGGCACGCTACGCCCTCTACAAGTCGGACCCCGACCTCCAGGCCGCCCACGCGCGCTTCCCCTTCGTGGTGACGTGGGACGACCACGAGGTCAAGAACGACTACGCCGGCGGCTGGGAGGGGCAGACCGCCGCCTTCACCGCGGTGCGCGCGGCCGCCTACATGGCGTACTACGAGCACCAGCCGCTGCGGGCCCGCTCCCTTCCGCGGGGGACCGACATGCAGCTGTACCGCAGGCTCCGCTACGGCCGGCTTGCCCAGCTGGACATGCTCGACGGCCGCCAGTACCGTGACGCGCCTCCCTGCGGCTGGGGCGAGGCCCCCGCCTGCGAGGCGGCGTACGACCCGTCGATCAGCATGCTCGGCTCCGCCCAGGAGCGCTGGCTGTACGACGGCCTGCGCACCGCCGGTGTCCGGTGGAACATCCTGGGCAACAATGTCATGGTCTCCCGGCTCGACCACGACGGCGTGGAGGGCGAACTCCTGTGGCACGACGCCTGGGACGGCTTCCCGGCGGCGCGGAAGCGCCTGCTGGACGTCATCGCGGAACCCTCGGTGCGCAACGCCGTCTTCGTCACGGGGGACTGGCACTCGACGTTCGTCAACGATGTCCACCTCGACTTCGACCGCCCCGGCTCCCCGGTGGTCGCGACCGAGTTCGTGGGGACGTCGGTCAGCACGAACGGCGATCGGGCGGTCTACGGCCCGTACTACGGGCCGATGATCGGCTTCAACCCGCACATCAGGTTCTTCGACGGCGACCGCCGCGGCTACGTCCGGTGCCGCGTGACGCCGGAGCGCTGGCGCACCGAGTTCCGCATGGCCACGAGCGTGGCGACGCGCGACGCCGGGCAGTACACCCACGCCGCGTTCGAGATCGAGGACGGCAGGCCGGGAGCGGTCCGCGTGTAGTGGGCCCCGCCGCAGGGCACCGTGGCTTTCTGCCCTATCCGCCCTTCCCCGCGAGGGGAACAGTGGATGGCAGGAACCGTGCACGAGACGCACGGTGCGGCGTGAGAGGAGTCAGCCATGGCCGGAATCGTGGACCGCGGTCCCTGGGGAGTGCGGCACCGGAATGCGTCGTCGGTGTCCGACTCGCCCGCGCAGTCGCGGGCGCGGGAGCGGGCCGTCGCCACCCAGTCCATCGCGGGTGCGCGGGCGCTCGCGGTCCTGAGGATCACCCTCGGGTTCATCTTCATCTGGGCCTTCTTCGACAAGCTCCTCGGCCTGGGGTTCTCCACGCCCCCCGAGAAGTCCGTCCTGTCCGGAGGGTCACCCACCACCGCCTACATCAGCGGTCTGAAGGGAACGCTGTCGGAGGGGTTCCACACGCTGGCCAACCAGCCCTGGGTCGACTGGCTCTACATGGTGGGCGTGCTGGGCCTCGGGCTGGCCCTCATCACGGGCGTCGCACTCCGCGTGGCAACCGTGGGCGGAGTGGCCCTTCTGCTGCTCATGTGGCTTTCCGTGCTTCCGATCAGGACCAACCCGTTCGTGGACCAGCACATCATCTACGCGCTCGTGCTGATCGCGCTGACGCTCAACCACGCGGGGGACACGTGGGGCCTCGGCCGGTGGGTATCGCGTACTGTCGGCCCGCGGACTGGGAGCTGGCTGCGCTGAGCCTGAGGGTGTGGAGTGGCAGGCGGCGGCCGGCTGCGACCGGCCGCCGCCGGCTAGTGGCAGCTCCATGAGAGCGGCCGCCAGCGCCGTCAGAGCGGCTTGGCGTCCTTCCGGAAGGCGATCCACTGGCGCTCGAAGCTCTCGCGCGCCCGCACCGCCGTCTCCTGCTCGAGCGCGTGCAGGCGCCCGAGGCTGAAGGTGTTCACGCCCTCGGCGTGCGCCTGCACCGCCAGCTCGCGCAGGAAGTCGCGACTCACCACGCTGTCCTGCAGGTCGCCGAGGACCTCCTGGATCTCCTCGGCCGCCTTCTCCGTCTTCGCCGCCCGCTTGCCGTGCACGGCCCCGGCGGCTTCGGCGGCATAGCGGAGGCGCTTGGCCTTCTTGCGCACCTCGTGCAGCGCCTCGTCCACCGCGGAGTCCTCTGCGTCCCCGGACTCGGCGGCGTCCTCGGCGTCCTCCGCCGCGCGCACGGCCTTCTGGAGCCGCTTGAGGTCCTTCGCCACGAGCTTCGCCACGGCCTTGTGCGCCTTCTTCCTGCCCGCTCGCTCGAGCGGCGGGTCCGCGACGAACGCGTCGAGCGCGTCGAGCAGGCGGAAGTAGCGCTCGCTGTCCAGCGCCTCGAGGCCGGTGGCGTGGGCCTCGCGGTACCCGCTCGCGCACTCCTGCTCGATCCTCTCCACCACGTCGCCCATGAGCAGCTCATCCGGCTCGGCCTCCGCGAGCTCCACGAGCCGCTCCCGCATGACCTCCACGTCCCGCGCGTCGCCCACCTCGTGCGCGAGCCACTTGAGCTCGTCGCGCAGGTGGTTCGCGGCGTCGGCGTCGACGAGGGGCCGGTAGGTCGCGAGCGCCGAGCGCATCCGCCGGGCGCTCACGCGGAGCTGGTGCACGGAGTCCGGCGCGTCCCGGCGGACCTCGGGGTCCGCCGCCTTGAGGGCGTCCGCCTGCCGCTGGAGGTAGTCCTGGAGCACGACGGCGGCCGGCCCCTTCCGCTTCGGCGTGCGCCGTTGCCCGGGCTGGCTAGGGTAGGAAGGGCCGAGGGCGCGGGCGAGCTTGGACGGGAGCTCGGCGGGGTGGACCCCGGCGTCGGCCAGGAGGCGGTCCGCCGCCTCGAGGAGGTCCTCGGAGCCGTCCACGAGCTCGAGCTCCCACTCGCGCCATGCCTGCGTCCGCCCGGCGCCGGCCTCGGGGTCGGTGCTGTTGCGGTCCCCGGGCGGCGGCAGGAGGGCCTCGGCGTCCACGTGGTCGTCGGTGGCCTCCGCGAGCACGGTCCCCGAGGCATCGAGCAGGGGGAACGAGAGGCGCCGTGTCCTGAGCCGGGCCACCGGCACAAGCTCCCGGCCCCGCACGTGGACCGCGACGAGGCCGCGGAGCCGCTGGGGCACCTCGGGCGCGCCCTCGCCGTCGTCCTCCGCGCCGAGCGGCTCGGTGACCTCCGTGCGCGCGCCCTTGGGGGCGGGGAGCTTGAGGTGCCAGCCGGCGTCGAGCCCGCCCGTGCGACGCCGCAGCGTGATTCCGTGGGCGGCGAGGACCAGATCCGCGGTGTCGAAGTACAGGGCGTTGAGGTAGTGGGTGACCGGTTTTCCGGTCCGTTCCACGCCGGGGAGCTCCACGAGCCTGGGCGCGGGCGTGCTCTGGTCCACGGTGTACTTGCGCTCCACCTCGAGGGCGTCCCTGCCGGCCATCCACCCAGCCTAGGCCAGACCCCTCGAGGAGTCAGCCCCACGCCGTCGAGAAGCCACCGCCTCCGGGCCGAGGCAATCGAGGGACTCTCCCTGGCACGTCATATCGATTTCTTTGAGGAGTCACGGACTTCCTTTCAGAGTCAAGGAATTGGCGCGCTGAAAGGGGCCTGATATCCGTCCGGAATTGACGTGGCACATGGTGGAATATCCCAGGCCATGGCGATTGCGCGTGGTCTCACTATGGGGAAATGGGGAATCGGTGGACTACACGTCTGCGTCGCTTGAGAAGAGGCCGGGCAAGCCGAACAGGAAGACCTTCTGGACCATCGCGATCCTTGCGCTGCTCCTCCTTCTCGTCCTCGCGGCACCGCCTCTGGGTGTCCTCGCGGGGCTCGTCCTGCTCATCGTGGCGGGGGTGAGGCTCATCGTCCGGCGCCGCCACCCCAAGGCCCGCACCATCACCATGGCCGTGAGCGCGTTCGTCGCCCTCGTCGTCGCCGGCGGGATGGTTGCCGCCACGGCGGCCGACGACAGCGCGAGGGCCGCCCTCAGCTCGGGCGTGCCCACGGAGACCGCTTCCGCGACGCCCACGCCGTCGTGCCCTTCGCCGACGCCGACCGTGACCGTCACGGCGACCGCTACGGCAACCGCCACGGAGACGGCCACCGCCGCTTCCACTCTGGGCAGCACCACTGAGCCGAGTGAGACGCCCAGTGAGACGCCGAGCGAGACCCCCAGCGAAACGCCGAGCGAGACGGCCAGCCCCGAAGCCTGCCCGACCGCCACCGCCACCGTGCTCGTCGCGGCCCACGCTGCAGGGGACACGTGCACGAAGGCCGGAGCGAAGTACTCGTTCGAGGCCGAGGACCTCGTGTGCGACCGCGACCGCTCGGGCGCGCTCCGCTGGCTCCTCGTCGCGACGGCCGCCGAGATCAACGCCGAGCGCAAGGCCAAGGCCGCCGAGAAGGCCGCGGCCGAGAAGGCGGCGGCTGAGAAGGCGGCGGCTGAGAAGGCGGCAGCTGAGAAGGCGGCCGCGGAGGCCGCCGCTGCCCAGCGCCAGCAGGTCTACGCCGAGCCCTCCCCGGAAGGTGAGGCCCCTATGACTTCGGTGACCGGGACCGTCACCGCTGGCGCCTTCTGCAAGTCATCACTCGCGGGCCAGACCGGATACACGTCAACCGGGCTTCTGGTGCACTGCACGAAGGCTGCCGGCGACGACCGCTACCGCTGGCGGCAGTAGGCGAACGTTCTGCGAGGAGCGAGCACACGAGGGGAGCGAGGGACGAGTGGGCTTCGCGTCTGCGCCGCGGGGGACGCGCTCCCGTGCGCGGCTGAAGAAGACGGCGTGGACCGTCGCGGTGCTCGTGCTGCTCCTGGTCCTCGTGGTGGCCGCGCCGCCGCTCGCCATCGGGGTGGGGACGTCGCTGCTGGGCGTGACGGGCATCCGGCTCGTCGTCCGGCGCCGTCGTCCCCGGGGCCGCACGATCGCCATGGCAGTGGGCGCGTTCGCCGCGACGGCCGTGTCCATGGGGATGGTGGCCGCGACCGCCGTCGAGAGCGGCCCACGCCCCGCTCCCGGAACGCGCTGGGGGACAGACACCGGTTCGGCGGTCCCGACGCGCTCGTGCCCCTCGCCCGTCCCCACGGTGACCGTGACCGCCCTGGCCAGTGCGGCGCCGTCGTCCGCCACGTCCGGCCGGCGCGCGGCACCCGCCGCGGGGACGACCGCCTGCCCGAGCGCGACCGCCACGGTCGTGATCGCCGCCCACGCCCCCGGCGACGAGTGCGCGGAGGCCGGGGCGGCGTACTCGTTCGAGACCCTCAGCCTCGTCTGCGGGCCCGACCGCCCCGGAACGCTGCGGTGGCTCCTGCCGCCGGTCGCCGCAGAGATCGCCGCCGGGCGGCACGCGAAGGAAGCCGCGCGGGCTGCCGCCGCCAGGAAGGCTGCGGAGAAGAAGGCCGCAGCGGAAGCGGCCGCGAAGGAGGCGAAGCAGGCTGCTGCCGACAAGGCGGCCGAGAAGTCGGCGCCGCCGCAGCGGCCGTAGGGTGAGGGGAGTGCCGTCTCCGAGGAGGATCCCATGACCGCAGTCTCCATCTCCGCCCGCGCCGTCCTGCTGGACATGGACGGGACCCTCGTGAACTCGGACGCGGTCGTGGAGCGGCTGTGGGCCGAGTGGGCCGAGGTGCAGGGGCTGCCGTGGGACGTGGTGGAGCCGGTGATCCACGGCCGCCAGGGCTGGCTGACCATGTCGATGCTCCTCCCGGAGAGGCCCATGGAGGCCAACCTCGCGGACGAGGCCCGCATGCTGGACGAGTCCCGCACCGACGTGGGAGGGGTAGTGCCTGTCCCCGGTGCCCCCGCGTTCCTCGCGGCGCTCGCGGGCCTGCCGCACGCGCTTGTGACCTCCGCCGACGAGGATCTGGCCCGCCGCCGCATGGGCGCCGCCGGCCTGCCCTACCCCGAGGTCGCGGTGACCGCTGACCTCGTGACCGCGAGCAAGCCGGACCCCGAGGGCTTCCTCCAGGCCGCCGCCCGCCTCGGCGCGGCGCCGGGGGAGTGCCTCGTGCTCGAGGACTCCGAGGCCGGGATCGCCGCGGGCCTCGCCGCGGGGATGCGCGTGCTCGGGATCGGCGCCCGGGCCGCCCAGTTCGCGCCGACCTTCTGGGCGGCGGACCTCACCGCGGTCGCCGTCGCCCGGGCGCACGACGGCGAGGTGCGGCTCACGCTGGGCCGCGCCGGCTGACGCTGGGGGCAGTCTCCCTGTCCCGGAGGGCCTGGGCGAGGATCTGGACCAGATGCCGGCTTTCCAGCCCTGCAAGGTCCTGCACCTGCGTGCGGCAGGAGAACCCGTCGGCGAGGATTCCCCGGTCTGGTTCTTCGGCGGCCTTGGCGAGGATGCCGTCCCGTGCGATCTTCTCCGAGACTTCGTAGTGGCCCTTCTCCATCCCAAAATTGCCTGCGAGCCCGCAGCAGCCTGCGGAGGTCTCGACGTCGCACCCCATGGATTCGAGCAGGGTGCGGTCCGCTCCGTAGCCCATGACCGCCTGATGGTGGCAGTGAGGCTGGACGAGGAGTTTCTCGGCCGCAGCCGGGGGCTCCCACCCGATTGACGTGAGGAATTCTGCAACGGTTCTGACCGAGCCGGCGAGCTCGGCTGCGCGGGGGTCGTCCGGGAGGAGTTCGAGGAGGTCTGAGCGGAGAGTGGCGGTGCAGCTGGGCTCGAGACCGATGATGGTCCGCCCCGCCCGGACCGACGGTATCAGCAGGTCTAGCGTCCGGCGGAGCTTCGCCTTCGCAGCGGCCAGCTGGCCTGTAGAGATGAGGGTGAGGCCGCAGCAGGCTCCTGGCGCGGCGATCTCTACGTCGCAGCCGGCGGCGGTGAGGACCTCGAGCGCGTCCCGCGGGACGTCGGGGGCCATCGCGTCCGAGAACGAGTCGACCCAGAGCAGGACCCGGTGCCGGCCTGATGTCTGCTGGGCACGACGGCGGGCGGCTCGGTCCCAGCGGAACGGTGCCAGCGGGACGGCTGGCAGGGAACGGCGGTTGTCCGCGCCCATCAGGGTCATCATGGCCCGGCGCAGTGCGGGGAGCCGGCTGGCGAGGTTGACCATGGGGGCGAAGGGCGCAGCGAGCCTGAGCCACTGCGGGAGCCGACCGAGGGTGTAGTGGCTCAGAGGGCGCACGCGGCCCTTGTAGGTCTGGTGGAGGGCTTCGGATTTGAACATGGCCATGTCGATGCCCGTAGGGCAGTCGTTGGCGCAGGCCTTGCAGCTCAGGCAAAGGTCGAGGGCCTCGTGGACTTCGGGCGAACTCCAGCCGAGCGTGACGACGCCACCGTTGAGCATCTCCTGCAGGGTGCGCGCGCGGCCGCGGGTGGAGTCCTTCTCGTCGCGGGTGGCGATGTAGGAGGGGCACATGAATCCGCCTTCAGCGCGAAGGTCCGCGCGGCATTTGCCCACCCCGACGCAGCGGTGCACTGCTGTCGTGATGTCGCCGCCGTCGTGGGCGAAGGCGAAGCCGTCGATCGCCGTGAGCGGAAGCGCGTGGGGGCGGCGGAGGTCTGCGTCCAGCGGGGCAGGGCGGACGACGACGCCGGGGTTCATGAGGTCCTCCGGGTCGAAGAGGGCTTTGAACTCCTCCATCGCGCGGATCGCCTCCCGTGAGTACATCGTGGGGAGCAGTTCGGAGCGGGCCCGACCGTCCCCGTGCTCGCCAGAGAGTGAGCCTCCGTGCTCGGCGGCCAGGGCGGCGGCACGCTCGAGGAAGCGGCGCATGAGGGCGCCGTCCTGCTCTAGCGGGAAGTCGATCCGGACGTGGACGCAGCCGTCGCCGAAATGCCCGTAGGCCAGACCGGAGAGCGCCTCTTCGCGCATGAGCGCTGCAAGACTGCGCAGGTACGCGCCGAGCCGCTCGGGCGGCACCGCCGAGTCTTCCCACCCGGGCCAGGCCTGCTCGCCAGCAGCCGTTCGCCCCGCGAGCCCTGCCCCGTCCGCCCGGATCTGCCACAGCCGCGTGGCGTCGGGCCCGGCAGGGAGCACGACGGCCTCGCGGGCGCTGGAGGCGGCGGCGAGCTTCTCGGCCGCCGCGACCGCCTCCTCGGAGGTGGCCCCGCCGACCTCGGCCATCAGCCAGCCCCCGCCGGCGGGCAGCGCCGGGACGCTGCCGGTCCCGTGCGCTCGGCGGACGACGTCCACGAGTTGGGCGTCCAGGCCCTCCAGGGCGAGGGGGCGGAAGGGCAGCAGGGCCGGGACATCGTCCGCCGCAGTGGCCATGTCCGCGTAGCCGAGCACGGCCAAGGCCGGTGCCGCCGCCCGGGGGACGAGCCGGACGGTTGCCTCGAGCAGGATCCCGCAGCTGCCCTCGGTCCCCGTGAGCGCCGCCGCGAGGTTCCGCCCGTTCTCCGGCAGCAGGTGCTCGAGCGAGTAGCCGGAAATCTGCCGGCCGAAGCGGCCGAACTCGGTGCGCAGCACCGACAGGTTGCCCGCGAGGAACGCCTCAAGCCCGGGCACGGCTGCGAGCGCGTCCTGGCCCGAGCCGACGGTGATGACCTCGCCGGTGCCAGTCAGCCAGGTCATCGACACCACGTTGTCCGCCGTGCGCCCGTACGCGAGCCCGTGCGGGCCGCACGCGTTGTTCCCGATCATCCCTCCGATCGTGCACCGGGTCGCCGTCGACGGATCGGGCCCGAACCGCAGCCCGAACGGGGCGGCGGCCTCCTGCAGCGCGGTGAGCACAACCCCAGGCTCGACGACAGCCGTGGAGGCCTCGGCGTCGATCGCCAGGACACGGTCCATGAACCGGGAGAAGTCGATCACGAGCCCCGGTCCCAGCGCGTTGCCCGCGCACGAGGTGCCCCCGCCGCGCACGGTGACGGGAATGCCGTGCTGACGCGCACAGGCCACTGCGGCGACCACGTCCGCGGCCGAGCGGGGCATGAGGACCGCTTCTGGCACCACGCGGTAGTTCGAGGCGTCGGACGCATAAAGCGCCCTGGCCAGGGAGGAATCGTCAACGATGCCCCCCGTTCGGGACCGCAGGTCGTCGATGAACGGCTGGCCCTGCCGTGTAGCGGGACTGACGGTACTCGTGGCCATGTTCTGCTGCTGCTCCCTGCTGGGTCGGATCGGAGTTGAGTCGGATCGGCACAGGGCCGGATCGCCATCTGTTGAATGAGTGCCGGGGTTCCCGACCCGGCGAGCGTGAGCGCCCTCTATGCGAGGACGAGGCGGCGGGGCGTCTCGCCGGCCGCTCCCCGGAGCCACCCGGCGTCGAGACCCTCGTCGCCCAGGGCCGCGATCAGGTTCTCGAGCGCCTGCGGCGGCTCGGGGCTTGTGGGCTGGCCTGCGTCCGAAGCGAGGACGAGTCTCTCTCCTGCGGCGCGGGCCACCTCGGCGAGGCGGGCTGCCGTCATGCCGGGTTGGTGGAGGAGTTGGTACGCCGTGATCTCCACGTAAGCGCCGCGCTCTGCGAGCTCCGCGATCTCCATCGGGTGCATGCCTGGCACGGTGTAGGAGGGATGCGTGAGGAGGAACCGCCTGATCCCACGGCCCTCCGCCTCGTCGAGGAGCCAACGGCACTCGGTCGCGCTGACATGGCCTGTGCACAGCACGGCGTCATGTTCGGCGATGAGGTCCAAGATGAGCATGATGTCCCGCTCGGTCTTCCCGTCCTCGGCTGCAAGCACTGGCGGGACCGAGAGGACGGCGCGGTCCATGCGCGGGTCGAGGTCGTCCAGCCGGGGCAGGCACGCCGTCTCCTGGGTATGCGCGTCTGCGGTGGGGAACCACACCACGCGGCCCCCGCTTGAGAGGGCCGAGAGCACGGTTGCGGGGCTGAGCCCACCCACGGCACGGTTGAGGGCCACGCCGCCCACCACGTCCAGCCCCGAGGATCGGGCTACCGCGCTCGCACGCCCCACCGTGGACTCATGATGGGCCTTGAGGACGAAGCCGCTGTAGCCCGCTGCCGCGTAGCTCGCCCCGATCTCGTCGTCGAACCCGATCCGATCGAGCACATCAGGCGCGGCGTGGACGTGTACGTCAAACACGGTCGGGCTCCTGTCCGGCGAGGCGTGCGGCGAAGTGGGCTGCCGCCCCGGCGGCGGTGCTCGGGGGTATGGCGGAACCGAGGAAGTCGGTGCGGGACTCTGCGAGGATTGGAACGTCTTCCCGAAGCCGGCGCAGCGCGGAGAGGTCCAGATCGGCGACGGCGGTGTTGGGCTCTTCGGCCAGCTCGGCGAGGACCGCCCCATCGGGTCCGAGGACGCGCGAGCCGCCCCAGAAGCGCACGCCGCTGTCTGTCCCGCTGCGGTTCACGAACACGACGTAGCACTGCAGGAGCAGCGCCGTGTGCTCGAGTATGGTGCGCCATGTCCGCTTGATCCCGGCGGGGTCGGCGCCGTCGATGCTCGCCACCGGCACGACGAGGACCTCGGCCCCGCTGCGCGCCGCGAGCCACGGCACCGCCGGATGCCACATGTCGTTGCAGATCACGGTGGCAACCTTGGCGCCGGCTATCTCGGTCACGGCCACACGGGTGCCGGGCTCGAAGAGCAGATGCTCGTTCCATGGCGCGTAGGAGACGGGGTGGATCTTGTGCTGGACGTGCCCGGAGCCGCCATCACCCATGAGCAGGTAGCTGTTCCAGGGCAGACCCGCCGGGTTCTCCTCGGCGAAACCGATTCCCACAGTCCCCGGGCCTTGGTGGAGGGGGGCAAGGCGCGGGTCGTGGGGTGTGATCAAGTCCTCGACGGAATGGCGGGCGAACCCGTACCCGTTGAGGGAGAGTTCGGGGGCAACGGCCAGATCCACTGGCCCGACCTCACTGCGCAGGGCGGCGAGGTGCGCGACGTTGTCGTCTACTGCGCCGAAGACTGGCGCGGCCTGGAGGAGCCCCACACGCAGGGTGCAGGGCTCCTCGGGGCGCGTCAGCTCAGCTGGTTGGCGCTGAGCCACGTGCTGGCGACCTCCTCCGGGGTCTTGCCGTCCACGTCGATCTGGGCGTTGAGCTTCTGCAGTTCTTCCGCGCTGAGCAGCTCATTGACCGGTGCCATGGCCGCCTCGACGCCGGGGCTCTCCTTGAGCACCTCGCCACGGACATTGAGCGAGAGATTGTACGGCGGGAAGAACCTCTTGTCGTCCTCGAGCACGGTCAGGCCCAGGGCGGAGATGCGCCCGTCCGTGGCGAAGACCTCGCCGAAGTTGCAGGGGTTGCCCTTGGCCACGGCGTTGTAGATGGGGCCCTCTGCTAGCTCGGCGACCTTGTCCTTCGCGAGGCTGAAGCCGTAGGCCTTCTGGAGGCCGTCCCATCCGTCGTCGCGGCCGAAGAACTCCGAAGCGCCGCAGAACGTGGCGCTTCCTGGGTCCTTTTGAACGAGCTGCGCGTAGTCCGAGAGGGAGGACACCCCCAGCTCCTGTGCCTTTTCTGTCTTCACGGCGAGGGCATAGGTGTTGTCTGCGGATGCCGGCGGGAGCCACACGACGTCGTTCTTCGCCTTGTCCAGCTCGCTCAGCTTCGTATACAGCGCCTTGGGGTCCCGGACGTTGTCCTTCTGCTGGAGCGCGAGCCAGCCGGTGCCCGTGTACTCCCAGTACATGTCGATCGCACCGCTGGTCAACGCCGCGCGGACGGCGTTGGAGCCGCTCATGCCGCACGTGCGCTCCACCTTGGCTCCCTGCGACTCAAGCCGCTGGGCCGTGACCTCGCACAGCAGGAGCTGTTCGGTGAAGTTCTTCGACGCGACCGTGAAGGTTGCGCCCTTGAGGGGGCCGTCCGCGGCGGGACCGGCTCCTGTGTCTGCCTGGCTGCCGCTGAGGGCACAGCCGCTGGTCAGCACGACGCCGAGCAGACCGGCGATGGCGAGCAGGGACTTGCGCATGCAGGGCTCCTTTCAGAGGGGTTGGATGATGGTGAACGGAACAGGTGGAGATCTCAGATGCCGCGAGGGCGAAGGGACCGTTCGGCGATCCCGGCAACCCAGTCGACGGCCAGTGCCAGGGCGATGGTCAATGCGCTCCCGACGATCAGGACCGGCATGCGGTTGAGGGCGATGCCGGAGGAGATGATGGAGCCGAGGCCGCCGGCGTTGGTGAAAGCGGCCAGCGTTGCCGCGCCGACGTTGAGGATCAGGGCGACGCGGATACCGGCCAGCATCACGGGCACGGCCAGTGGCAGCTCGATCGTGAAGAGCACCTCCCTGCTGCCCATGCCCATGCCGCGACCGGCGTCGAGGAGGGCGGGATCCACTTGGCGGATCCCGACCATGGTGTTCCTCAGCACCGGCAGGAGCGCATAGGCCACGAGCGCGACCACTGCCATCCAGAAGCCCACGCCGAAGAGCATGGCGAGGATCACGAGGATGCCGATCGAGGGCACGGCCTGGCCTGCGTTGGCCACCGCGAGGACGGCGGCTCCAGGAGCGGCGAAGCGGGGCCGGGTGAGCATGACGCCGAGCGGGACTCCGACCACAATGGTGAGCAGCGTCGACGCCGCCACAAGCAGGACGTGCTCCCACACCGCGGCGAGGACAGCCTGGGGCGCCAAAGCGCGGACGGAGATGGAGTCCAGTTCGAGGGACCCGACATAGGCGAAGACGGCTGCGAGCAGCAGCGCGATGACGCCGGGAAGCGTCCAGAGGGCCCCGCGCCGCATGCCGGGAACCGCTGCCTTCTCGATCGCCGCCGTGCTCACGAGACCGCCTCAAGCGGCTGGGCGGCGGCTGTGAGCAGGGTCTGGAGGCCCACGTAGCGGGTCCCCTCCGGCAGCCGGACGCTGATCCCCTCCGCGCGGGCCGAAAGCACCATCTCGAGGGCGCGGTGCACGCTCTCGTTCGCGTCCACCTCGATCGTCGAGAGGAGGTCCGAGACGTCCGAGGGGGAGGACCGGACGACGCCTGCGACGCTCAGCAGTGAGAGCCGGCGGACTGCTGCGCCCGAGCCGACGAAGTCGCGGACGAACTCGTCGGCCGGGTTGCTGAGGATGTTCAAGGGAGTGTCGAACTGGGCCAGCCGGGAGCCGGGGCCGAAGATCGCGATGCGGTCGCCGAGGCGCAGCGCCTCATCTATGTCATGCGTGACCATCACGATGGTCTTGCGTATGCGCTCCTGCAGGCGTAGGAACTCCATCTGGAGCTTCTCCCTTGCGATGGGGTCCACCGCTCCGAACGGCTCGTCCATGAGCATGACCGGCGGATCGGCGGCGAGGGCGCGGGCCACGCCCACGCGCTGCTGCTGGCCGCCGGAGAGCTGGCGTGGATACCGTCCTGCGTACGTGGAGGGATCGAGTCCCACCATGTCCAGTAGTTCCTCCGCGCGCCTGCGGCGCTCGGCCTTGGCCATTCCCAGCATCTTCGGGACCAAGCCGATGTTGTCCGCAATGGTCAGGTGCGGAAGCAGCCCGATCTGCTGGATGACGTATCCGATCCCGCGGCGGAGCTGATCCGCGTCCGCGTGGGTCACGTCCTTGCCGTCGATGACGATGCGGCCCTCGGTGGGCTCGACGAGCCGGTTCACCATGCGCAGTGTGGTGGTCTTACCGCATCCAGAGGGGCCTACCAGGACGACGAACTCGCCGCGGCGGATCTCCATTGAGAGCTCGGCGACCGCGGCGCGGTCCTGCCCGGGATAGCGCTTGGAGACACGGTCCAGGACGATCATGCTGTCCGTGCTGGGGCTGGGCTTGTCAGACATTCAATCCTCGCAGACTGGTGATTTTGGCGATCCCCATGAAGATGAGGTCCAGGAGCAGGGCTACGACGACGACCCCGAGGACACCGGCAAGCGCCTCCTCGAGCGCGTTTGCGCCGCCGATCCGCTCGAGCCCCCGGAAGATCAGCTCACCGAGACCCGGTCCGCGGACAACGGCCCCGATGGCGGCCGTGGCCACGAGCATGATGGTGGCCGTCCGGATCCCGTTGAGGATCACTGGCCATGCCAGCGGAAGAACCACGGTGCGCATCCGCTGGCCCGCGCTCATGCCCAGCCCTCGGGCGGCGTCGATCACGGCAGCGTCCACGCCGTCGATCCCCGTAACGGCATTGCGCAGAATGGGGAAGACGCCATAGACGGACAGAGCCGCGACCGTCGGCGCCACTCCGAGCCCGAGGAGCGGGATCATGAGTGCGAACAGCGCGAAGGAGGGAATGGTGAGGAAGGTCCCGGTGAGGGAGAGGAGTCCTTGGCGGATCCGCGGGCTGGAATGGGTCAGGAGCGCGAGCCCGATGCCGGCCACGGCCGAAATGGACACGCTGATCAGGACCAGCTCGATGTGCTGGGCAGCCAGGAACATGAGCCGGGCGGCGTTGTCGGTCAGGTAGGAGACGAGGTTCACGGTCTAGTCCTGATCCTCGCCGTGGCCGCCCGAGGGCAGCGGTGCACAGGGCATACCAGCATGGGGCATCGTTGGTCCTGCTCGTTCGTTGGGTGGATGGATTGCCGGTTGCCGGCAGGGCTGCCCGCTCGCGGGGCCGGTCTCCCGGCTACGCGGTGGAGCGCGCCTCGGGGCAGAGTGAACTCTGCAGAGCCCTGACGGTGGCGAGCAGATGGGCCCCGAACACCTGGGTGTGCGGTTCGACCCGGAAGGCCGGACCGGAGATGTTCACGGCTGCCTTGATGCGTCCCGAGAAGTCCCGCACCGGCGCCCCGATGCCGGTGAGCTCGGGATCGAACATCCGGTTGGCCACGGAGTATCCGCGCTGCCGCGCCTCCTGGACCTTGGCGAGGAAGGCGCGTGCCTCGCTTGCCGAGACCCCGTCGTCGCCGCGGCGGACCATCTCGAGGATGTGTTCGTCATCGTGGTCCATGAGAAGCGCCATGCCGCTCGAGCTCCGGTTCACCGGGATGGTCCGGCCGACCCAGTTGACCGCCTCGATGGACCGGCGGGAGCTCTCCGAATGCACGGTGAGCACCTCTCCGTCGCTCAGCACCGTGAGATAGGTACGCTCCCGGACGGCCTCCGTGAGCCTGAGCATGAGGGGGGCGGCGAGTTTGGTCAGGCGCTGATCGCCGGCCCGCACTGCGAGTGCGAACAGGCGCCAGCTCAGGTCGTACCGCCCGGACTCCTCGTCCCTGGCGACGAGCCCGGTTTCCAGCAGGCTCTTGAGCTGCCGGGAGACCACGGACTTCTCCCGGCCGAGGAGCCGGGACACGTCCGCAACGCTCAGTCCGTCAGGGAACGCTGAAGCGTCTGCCGCGCTGAGGACGTCGAGGATGGCCATCACCCTCGAGGCGCCGCTCTGCACTGCAGCCACTCGGTTCTGCTCCAAAGCCATGACCGCCATCCTAGGAACTTGGTGTGATCTGAGCAACACGACGTTGCGGTTTCTGCAACAGTGAACGTTTCGTCAGGCGGAGATGCTGCGTGCGGGGGTTGTCGAGGACTCGAAGGCCTCGTCAAAGAACTCCTTGAGGCGGTCGCAGAGCAGGATGAACTCCGGATGGTCCACGAACATGAAGTCGTTGTGGCGCCCGTCCACCGAGTAGAGCGTCTTGGGCGAGGCCGCTGCTTGGAACAGCGACTGGGCCTCGTCGTACGGGTGCAGCGAGTTGCGGGTCCCGTGGCCGATGAACAACGCCGTCGGGGCGAGGTTGGCCACCACATTCTCCACCCTGAGGTCCAGGATCGACTCGGTGAACTGGATCCTCGTCGGGTGGCCGAAGCCGTAGACCGAGGAGAGCTCCTTCTCGACGTAGTCGCCGGTTGCGGGGTCCAGGGGGTAGTGCTCGAAGGTGTCCGCGAGGCGGGATTCGCCCTCGAGGACGCGGCGCGTCCGGTCCTCCTCCACCTCTTCGACGATCTTCTGGAATTCGTCGTAGGTATGGATGGACTTGAGCCAGCGGGCGCCGTCGTAGAACCCATTGAGCGAGGCCACGGCGGCGACGTTCCGGCCCTTCTCGGCGGCGAGGATGACGTTCGCGGCGCCCATGCCCCAGCCGATGAGACCGACGCGGGCAGGGTCCACCTCCTTCTGTGCGAGGAGGAACGTCACGGCGTTCCGCACGTCCTGGGCCTGCTCCTCAATGAGGACCCTGCCCTTCTCGCCCTCGCTGTCCGCCATGCCGCGGTAATCGAAGCCGAGGCAGACGAACCCCCTCTCGGTCATTCGCTCGGCGAACATCTTCGGGTAGAAGCTGTTGAAGCCCTGATAGCCGGAGTTGACGACCAGTGCTGGGTGACGCTCGCCGTCGGGCAGCCCCTCCGGCAGATAGACCGTGGCCTTCAGCTGGCTGCCCTCGCTGTAGAACGACGCTTCCTTCTCGATCACTGTGGTTCCCTTTTCGCCTGTCCCGGGTTCGCCGGCACGCCTTCCTGCATCCATGTCCAGAACGCGAGCCTCAGGGGCATTGCGAGCGCTGAGGCGGGCTCTGTTTGGCCCATCGGCGATCTGGGTGTGGTGCAGGTCTCAACGAATTCACTATCGCGGCGCGGATGCGAAATGAGCAACTGAATGGTGCAGTTTCTGCAACGCGGTGCGTCGGTCGCCATGCCGGGCGCCGGGGCCTAGCGGCGGGCGAGCCGGTAGGAGTGCTCGCGCAGGGCGCGGGTCCACGCGTAGGTCCCGGCCCCGGGCAGGACGTTGAGGAGAGGGTCGAAGCGCAGAGGCGTGTCCTGGACACGGCCTCCGGCGTCGAGGACCGGCGCGAGGCGGAGCGTTCCGCAGCGCTGCCAGCTCCCGCGCGGCGCGGCCCACAATAGCTCGAGGTCCCAGCGCGCGTCGGGCCGGAAGCGCCCCGGCGCGCCGGGATCCGTGCCGGCCGTCCGGGCCCCGAGCAGGACGGGACCGTTCGAACCGCGGTAGGGCATGAGGGACGTGAGCCGTGCGGCCCCGGCCGTACGGTGCATGGTGAGCGCGAACCTGCCGGGGACCCGCCAGCCGGTGGATGCGAGCAGGAGGTCGGCGGCGCCGTCGTCCGTGTCCAGACGGAGGGCGAGGCCGATGACGTCCGGCCACCCCGGCGGGAAGCCGGCCGACCGGGACAGCCGCGCGGTGACCGGGGTGATGCCGGGGGAGTCGAGGAGGGCGATCCCGGAGGCGGGACCGCCGGCCACCTCGAGCGCGCCGGAGAGGAGGACGCCCTGCGGGTGGATTGGCCGGTCCGGGCGGACGGCCTTGACGGCGGCGAAGCCTGCTGCGAAGAGCCGCCCGAGGGCGCTGGTCGGACGCATCACACGGGGAATGCTACGTGCGCCGGTACTGGGCCGTGATGGGGCACTCGAACGGGTCGCGGGCTGCGAGCCCCACCCGGTTGAGGTATGAGAGGACGATCCGGTAGGAGCGCCACAGGCTCGTCTCGGTGTAAGGGACGTCCAGGGCGCGGCACTGCTCGCGGACGATCCGGCGCGCCTTGGCCAGGTGCGGGCGCGGCATGCTCGGGAAGAGGTGGTGCTCCACCTGGTAGTTGAGGCCGCCCATGAGCCACGTGGCCCACCAGCCCCCGCGGATGTTCCGCGAGGTGCGCACCTGCTTGGAGAAGAAGTCCAGCTTCGCGTCCGGGGCGATCACCGGCATGCCCTTGTGGTTCGGGGCGAAGGTGGCGCCCATGTAGAGGCCGAAGACGGCCAGCTGCACGCCGAGGAACGCGAAGGCCATGCCCACCGGCAGGAACCAGAAGAGCGGCACGAGCATGATCGCGAAGCGCAGCCCGATCAGCCCGAGCTCGGTCCAACGGCGCTTCACCGGCCCGCGGGAGAAGAGGTGGCGGAGGCTGAGGAAATGGAGGTTGATGCCCTCGAGGGTGAGCAGGGGGAAGAACAGCCAGCCCTGCCGGCGGGTGATGAAGGCCAGGAGGCCCTTCGCCTTCGCCGCGTCCTCCTCGATGAAGGAGATCGTGTCGATCTCGATGTCCGGGTCCTTGCCCACCCGGTTGGGGTTGGCGTGGTGCCGCGTGTGCTTGGAGTCCCACCAGGAGTAGCTCATCCCCACCACGGCCGCGAGGACCCGTGCGAGCCGGTCATTGGCCGGGCCCGTGGAGAGGATCTGACGGTGCGCCGCCTCGTGGGCCAGGAACGCCACCTGGGTGAAGAGAATGCCCAGGCCCGCCGCGAGGAGCAGCTGGAACCAGCTGTCCCCCAGGAGGAAGGAGCCGGTGAGCAGGCCGGCCAGCAGGAGCACCAAGCCACCCCCGACGAGGCTGTAGAACCACCGGGTGCGGCGCAGCAGGCCGCTTTCGCGGACCACTTGGGCTACCTCGAGGTAGGCCCGGGCCATCGGAGGGAAGGTCCGCGCGTCCGCGTACCGCTGGGGGTCGGGGGACGTGCGGGAGAGCGTGGGGCCGGATGCTGTGGCGATCAGAGCACCATCTTCACTACAGGGCGCTCGGGGCGCGGCGGGCTAGGGGCGGGAGGGGAACAGGGTGGCGGGGGCCGATTGCTGCGGCCCCCGCCGCCCGGCAGAGGGTTCAGAGAGGGCGGATGTTCGCAGCCTGGGGACCCTTGGGCCCGCGCTCGGAGTCGAACTCGACCTGCTGGCCCTCTTCGAGGGAGCGGTAGCCGCTCGTGGCGATCGCGCTGTAGTGGGCGAAGACGTCCGGGGTGCCGTCAGCGGGTGCGATGAAGCCGAAGCCCTTCTCGGAGTTGAACCATTTCACGGTGCCAGTGGCCATGTGTTTCTTCCTTTGGTGGTGGTCGCGATGATCGGGACCGTTGTTCCGCACCGGTGGAGACGGCACGGGGGTGCTCTGCGCCGGTGGAGGCGGCGCGGGAACAGCTGTGGGGGCGGAGCGCGCGGAGCGGCGCTGTGGCCTGCGGTGTTCTCTGCGAGTCTGCGATGTAGGCGGCGGCTGATGCGTGGAGCGACGCGCCTCGTGCTCGCGGTCGGGCGGCCCAGTGGGGGCCGTGCTGCCGGTTCTGCCCTGCCGATGCTTCTGCCGCTCAGGGACGGAAGCCTGAGGGGAGAGCCGCAGGTGTTCAGTGCTGGCCCCTTGTCCGGAGCCCGGGCGGCCCTCTGTCGGAGGCCGGCACTCGGTCCAGTCTACGTGCCGGAGCCCCGTGCGCCTATTCGTCCTCTCCGGCCAGGTTCAGCGACGCGGTCTGGAGGATCTCCTCGATGTGCGCGGAGGGGACGTCGTGCCGGTAGGCGTCCGCGACGCTCTTGAAGCCGATCGTCATGCCGAGCACGAGGCGCGTGTAGTCCGGCGCTAGGGCCTCGATGACCTGCCGGATCACCTGCGGGAGGACGCCGCGGAGCAGCTCGGCCTGCTCCGGGGAGCCGCCGGCGATGGACACCGAGACCATGTCGTCCACCTTGGCCAGCGTCTTGAGGGACTCCTTGAACATCTCGGTCGCCGCGGGGTCCTCGGGGTCCCAGGACAGCGCCGCGGTCAGGATCCCGATGCCCCGCTGGACCATCTCCGTGTCCTCGCTCATGGTCCCATCCTCCACCCGTCGGGGCGGGGCGGGGCAAGGGGTGCGCCGGCCAGCCCGCTTCAGTCCCGCCCCGCTTCGGTCCCGCCCCGCTTCAGTCCCGGCGCGCCGCCGCTGCGATGGCGGCCGCGAGCTCCGGGTCCATGGGGGCGCGCCCCTCGGCCCCACTCCCGGCCCCTGTCCCGCCACCCGGCGAACCGGCGCGGCGTCGCGCCGAGGCGTGGACCGCGTGCACCCCGGCTGCGAGGAGGCCCGGCACGAGCTCGGCCGTCACGCCCCCGCCGGCCATGATCTGCAGTCCCGGCGCGTGCTCGCGCCCGAGCTCCACGAGCCGCCCGAGCATTCCCAGGCCCTGCCCGCAGTCCGGCGCCCCGCCGCTGGTCAGGACGCGGTCCGCCCCGGCCCGCGCGAGCCGCGCGAGCGCGTCCGCAGGATCAGCGCCGCCGGCCAGTGCGGCGTCGAACGCCCGGTGGAACGTCACCTCCGCGCCGGGCGCCTCGGCGCGCACGACGGCGACGAGCCGGCTGAGCGCCTCGGCGTCGGGCCCGCCGTCCGCGGCCAGGGCGCCCACGACGACGCCCGCCGCGCCCGCCCGGACCGCCCCGACCGCGTCCCGCCCGATCACGTCCAGCTCCTCGCGGGTGTAGACGAAGCCGCCGGGGCGGGGCCGCACGAGCACGTGCACGGGAAGCCCCTGCCCGCACGCGGCCCGGATGGCCCCGCCGCTCGGGGTGACGCCGCCGGTCTCGGCCAGCGCCGCGCACAGCTCCACCCGGGTGGCGCCCACGGACGCGGCGAGGCGCACGCCAGCGGCGTCCTCGACCGCGAACTCGAGGTCCGGCAGCGCCGAGCCGCCCCTCAGAACCCCTGCCACGCCGGCTTCCGGCCGAACGTGTACTGGTAGTACTCCGTGTGGGCCAGGCGGGACGCCGCTGCCTCGTCCACGAGGACGGTCGCGTGCCGGTGCAGCTGCAGCACGGACGCAGGGCACAGAGCGGCGAGGGGCCCCTCCACGGCGGCCGCGATCGCCGCCGCCTTCGCCTTCCCGAGCCCGATCAGCACCACATGCCGCGCCTCGAGGATCGTGCCCAGGCCCTGGGTGAGGACGTGCTCGGGCACCTCGTCGAGGCTGTCGAAGAAGCGCGCGTTGTCCTGCCGGGTCTGCGCCGTGAGCGTCTTGATGCGCGTGCGGGAGGCGAGCGAGGACATGGGCTCGTTGAACCCGATGTGCCCGTCGGTGCCGATGCCGAGGATCTGCACATCGATCCCGCCCGCTTCCGCGATGGCCCGCTCGTACCGGTCCGCCTCGGCCGCGGGGTCCGCGGCCTCCCCGTCCAGCCCGTGCACCGCCCCGGGGGCGAAGTCCACGTGGTCCGCGATCTCGTCCCGGATCACCGAGCGGTACGACTGCGGGTGGCTGGCCGGCAGGCCCACGTACTCGTCGAGCGGGAAGCCCTGCGCCTGCGCGAAGCTCAGCCCCTCCTCGCGGTGCCGCCGGATGAGCTCCCGGTACGTCCCGAGCGGGGTCGAGCCGGTGGCCAGGCCCAGCACGGCCGGGCCGCGGCGGAGCCGCTCCTCGATGATGTCCGCGGCGGTGCGGGCCACGGCGTCGGAATCGGGCAGGACGATGATCTCCATGCTGCTGCTTTCTCGTGATGCGGTCGCGGCCAGAAGCCGGGCGCGGGCCGCGGTGAGGGGCGCACGACGGCGGGGACCCGCCGTCGTGCGCCGTGCCCCGTGCGTTGAGCTACTTGGCGGGCTACTTGGCGGGCTCGGTCTCGACAGTGACCTCGTCGTCCTCGCGGCCCGGTGTGCGCAGGTTCCAGCGCTTGATCACGAAGCTGAAGAGGAAGTAGTAGATGACCGCGTAGCCGAGGCCGATCGGGATGAGCAGCCACGCGTTCTCGGCCTTGCCGAAGTTCAGCACGAAGTCGATGAGCCCGGCAGAGAACGTGAAGCCGTGGTGGATGTCCAGGGCGTTCACGAGGGCCAGCGACGTGCCGGTGAGGACCGCGTGCACGATGTAGAGCGGGAACGCGACGAACATGAACGAGTACTCGAGCGGCTCGGTGATGCCCGTGAGGAACGCGGTGAGAGCGGTGGAGAGCATGATGCCGCCCACGATCTTGCGCTGGGACTTCTTGGCGTGGCGCCAGATGGCCAGGGCCGCGGCAGGGAGGCCGAACATCATGATCGGGAAGAAGCCGGTCATGAACAGGCCGGCGCCCGGGTCGCCGGCGAAGAAGCGGTTGAGGTCGCCGCGGACGAGCTGGCCGTCGGGGCCGGTGAAGTCACCGATGAGGAACCAGACCACGGAGTTGAGGATGTGGTGCAGGCCGGCCGGGATGAGCATGCGGTTCGCGAACCCGTACACGCCGCCGCCCACCACGGCGTTGGCGGCCACGGCCTGGCCCACCCACGAGAGGCCGGCGTTGAACAGCGGGTAGAGCAGGGCCATGACGACGCCGGCCACGAGGCTCGTGACCGAGGTCAGGATGGGCACGAGGCGGCGGCCCGAGAAGAAGCCGAGGAAGTCCGGCAGCTTGGTCCTGTAGAACCGCTGCCACAGGGCGGCGGAGAACAGGCCCACGATGATGCCGGCCAGCACGCCGTAGTTGATCACGGCGGGCTTGCCGGCCGGGTCCACCTGGCCGGCGAGGACGAGCGGGGACATCGCCTTGAAGACCCCGTCGATCACCATGTAGCCCACCACGGCGGCCAGCGCCGTGGAGCCGTCGGCCTTCTTGGCCCAGCCGATCGCGATGCCGACGGCGAAGATGAGCGGCAGCCACGTGAAGACCGCGTTGCCTGCGGCCGAGATGACGGCCGCGCCGCCCTCGAATCCGGGGATGGCGCCGAGCAGGTCCGCCTGGCCCAGACGGAGGAGGATGCCGGCCGCGGGGAGGACGGCGATGGGGAGCATGAGCGTGCGGCCGAGCCGCTGGAGGGTCGCGAAGACAGCGTTGGGCTTCTTCTCCGGCGCCTGCGCCGTGGTGTCTGTCGACATGGGGTGCACCTTTGCGAGTGGGGGTCTTGTCCAGCCCCGGCCGGAGCCGGTACTGTCTGGTTATGACCAGTTCAGTGTGAGCGGGCGCACCAACCGGTGTCAAGGCCTCGCCGTACGGGCCACGGAGGCCCAGACTGGACGCACCACCGTCAGAGAGGACATGCCATGTCGAAGGCAGAGAAGATCGTCGCGGGGCTCGGCGGAGCCGGGAACATCGTCGAGGTGGAGGCATGCATCACCCGCCTGCGCACCGAGGTCAAGGACTCCTCGCTCGTGAGCGAGGCCGCACTCAAGGCCGCCGGCGCGCACGGCGTGCTCGCGGCGGGCACCGCGGTCCAGGTGATCGTGGGGCCGGAGGCGGACACGCTCGCCGAGGACATCGAGGACCTCCTCTGATGACCGGGACGCTCGTGGTCCTCGCCCCGCTCGCCGGCACGGCGGTGCCCATCGCCCAGGTGCCGGACCCGGTGTTCGCCGGCCAGATGGTCGGCTCCGGCGCGGCTGTGGAGCCGCCGGCCGGGAAGGTGTTCGACGTCGTGTCCCCGGTCGCGGGGAAGATCGTCAAGCTCCTGCCGCACGCCTTCGTGGTCGTCGACTCCGAGGGGCGGGGGGTACTCACGCACGTGGGCATCGACACCGTGAAGCTCAAGGGCGAGGGCTTCGAGGTGCTCGCCGAGAAGGGCGCGATGGTCGACGCCGGCGCTCCCATCATGCGCGTCGACCCCGCCCCCGCTGTGGCCGCCGGCTACTCCATGGTGAGTCCCGTCGTCGTCCTCGACACGAAGCCGGACCTGGCCACCTCCGTCGCCTCCGGCGAGGTCGAGGCCGGGGCGGAGCTGTTCGCGATCAACGGCGGCTGAGGGGAAGCGGCGCGGTCACGACAGCGTTGCGGCGCGGCCTTCACAGGCCGCGCCGTGCCCGCTACAGGGTTTCGGGAATCGGGCGCCCCGGGAAGAGCATGGAGTGCTGTCGCAGGTACATCCGGCGCCCGATGAGACGGTAGGCGAGGCGGACCGGGGCCGGAATCTCCTCGTAGAAGATCTTCCTCCGCTCGTCGGGCGGATTGGTGGCCAGCACCATTCCGAGGTAGGCGACGAGGAACTTCTTGTCGTGCTGATCGACCCCGTGCTTCGGGAGAGCGCTCAGCTCCTTGTCGGTCATGACCCGGTCGACGACGGGCATCACCTCGGTGACCTCGCGGCGCAGATGCTCGTTGAGCACGGTCTGCAGGTCCTCGTGGCGCTGTGCGACCTCGTCTCTGTCCCCTGCGCCTGCCGTCTGCATCCAGCGCTTGCGGACGGCTTCAATGCTCTCGACGCGATCTCTGACCTGTCGGTGGTGGTCGAGCATCTGGTCGACGTGCGGTGCGCTTGCCGGCGCGCGCTCCGCCAGGCGTGGGTACATCAACAGCTCCTCGCCCTCCTGGTGGACAAGGAGCACCTTGTGGAAGTTTCCGAGCACTTCTCCCACGTAGCCGGCGCGTGCCCTGTCTCCGGGGGCGGTCGAGCGCACCAGGTCGGGCGCTTCGCCATACGCCCAGAGGAGGAAGCGGTGAATCCGCCGCATGCCGGTCGATCCTCTCGACAGGACGGGACCCGGCGGCACAGGCGCCGCAGCCTCGCCGGGCTGCATCGTGAAGAAGTCGGCCATGGCGTGGCCTCCCTTTCAGAAATGAGGCGAGACCCTGAGCAGGCGCACGTCGCTGGTCTCTCGCGGCGGAAGCCGCGGACGCAGACTGGGTCTCGATTCACGTGTGGTCCTGCCGGGCGCGCAGAGTGCCCGGGTGCGCCGCGGGTTCCCGGCGGCGAGAGGGGTGCCGCATGGGTGCGCCTGCGGGAATGCCCCGGCGCAGCGCGGGGAGCGGGTGCCGGGGCCGTCTGGATGGCAGCCGTCGCCGCCATGGACCTAGATTACTACGTCTTTAGTAGATAGCCACTGCTTTTATAGTAGTGACTATGTCCACTCGTGAACGGGCTCTGGAGGCCGCCGTTGAGCTGCTCGGCACGCAGGGCCTGAGGGCCCTCACGCACACAAGGGTCGACGAGGCTGCCGGGATGCCGAGGGGGTCGACGTCGAACCACTTCCGCACGCGTGCCGCCCTCCTGACCGGCGTGGTCGAATGGCTCGCCCAGCAGGATCTGGCCGACCTCGGTGGACCTCCAAGCCTGCCGGCCGATGTCGCCGCCTTCGTCGCTCTGCTGGCCCACACCGTGGAGGCCACGACCACAGGCTCCCGGACGCGGACCATTGCGCGGTACGTGCTCTTCCTCGAGGGCACCCACAACGAAGACGTGCGGCGCCCGCTGCTCGCTGGCCGGGCGTACTTCCGGGCCTTCGTCGAAACCTCCATGGCGCGCCTCGGGGCGCCTGATCCCGCGGCAGCCGCGACCGCGATCACCGCCGTGGGCGAGGGCATGATCATCCACCGCGTGGCGGTCGATCCCGATGCCGACGTGCTCGCGCCCCTTGACGCCGTCGTGCGGGCGTTTCTCCCGCGCGTGAGGGCTACGCGGGGGCCGTCCGGATCCGGGCCAGCATGACGACCCCGAGGAAACGTCTCCTGCGGGGCTTCACGGCAGGTTGCGCAGCGAGTCGCCGGGGCACTGGGCTTCCACTCTGGGATCCAGGTCTGGGGCACGGCAAGCACCGTGCCCCAGACCTGATCTGAACACTCCTACTTGCCGGCAGCAGCCAGCTCCGCCACCACCGGAACGTCCACCCAGGCGTTCTTCTCGGCGGACGCGACGATCGCATCATCGATCAGGGCCGTCTGGTACCCGTCGGCGAAGTTGGGGCTGACGGAGCCGCCCTCGGCGATGGCCTTGAAGAAGTCGTGGGCCTCGATGATCTTCGTCTCGCCGTAGCCGATGCCCAGGGCGGGGATGGGCCAGAGGCCCTCGCCGTAGGGGTGGGCCGGGCCGGTGTAGACGGTGCGGAAGCCGCGGCGGTCGTTGCCGTCGGAGGCGAAGCAGACCTGCAGCTCGTCCCGGCGCTCGTAGTTGAAGAAGATGCTGCCCTCGGTGCCGTGGATCTCGAAGGTGATGAAGTTGTTCCGGCCGTAGGCGTTGCGGGTGGCCTCGATGGAGCCTACGGCGCCGTTGGCGAAGCGCACCATGGTCATCACCTCGTCGTCGACGTCGACCTCCCCGCGGGGGCCTTCGCCGCCGCGGACGTTGCCGAGCGCGTCGGCCCCGCCGGTCTGCAGGGGGCGCTCCGGGATGAAGGTGGAGAGGATCGAGTTCACGGAGGCGAACTCGCCCACGAGGTAGCGGGCCATGTCGATCACGTGGGTGGCGATATCGCCGAGGGCGCCGGAGCCCGCGACCTTCTTCTGGAAGCGCCAGGACAGCGGCGAGTTCGGGTCGGCGGACCAGTCCTGCAGGTACGTGCCGCGGAAGTTCAGGACGCGGCCGATCGCGCCTTCCTCGATGTACTTCTTGGCCAGGGCGACGGCGGGGGTGCGGCGGTAGTTGAAGGCCACCATGTGCACGATCCCGGCGTCCTTGACCGCGTCGTACATGGCCTTGGACTCCTCGCCGGTGCGGGCGAGGGGCTTCTCACAGATGATGTGCTTCCCTGCCCGGGCGGCGGCGATGGCGATCTCCGCGTGCAGATGGTTGGGGGTGGCGATGTCGACGACGTCGATGGACGGGTCGTCGATGATGCTGCGCCAGTCGGAGGTGGAGTTCTCGAAGCCGAAGCGGCGGGCGGCCTCGGCGGCGAGGTTCTCGTTGGCCTCGGCGATGGTGTGCCGGACGGGGATGGCCGGGGCGGGCCAGAAGAACATGGGCATGGCCGAGTACGCCAGGGAGTGGGCCTTGCCCATGAAGCCGCCTCCGATGAGGCCGACGTTGAGGTTCTTCACGATGGTTTCCTTCTCGAGCGAAAAAAGGTGGGGAGTGGGTCAGGGGAGGAGCTGCTGGAGGTACTTGCGGCTGATCTCCGCGGCGGCCTTCGGGTCGCCGTCGTACTCGTCGAGCTCGACCATGAGCCAGCTGTCGTAGCCGCTCTCCTTGATCGCGGCGACGATGTCGGGGAAGTCCAGCTCGCCCTCGCCGAGGGGCAGGAAGGCGAACGGGTCCTTGCGGAAGTCCTTGAGGTGGACGTGGCGGATCCGGTCCGGGTACTGGCGGATGACGGCGGCCGGGTCGCCGCCGCCGGCGGCGAGGTGGGCGGTGTCCGGGCAGAAGCCGATGCGGGTGAGGGGCATCAGCTTCTCCAGCTCGTCCGGGCTCTCGACGATGGTGGAGAGGTGCGGGTGGTAGCTGGCGGACAGGCCGGCGGCCTCGGCGATGTCGGCGACCCGGTCCAGCGCCTCGCCGAGGCGCTTGTAGTCCTCGTCGGTGGTGCCGGCGGCGCGGCGGGCGCCGCCGCCGACGACGAGGCGCTCGGCGCCGAAGGTCGCGGCGAGTTCGGCGGCGCGCTCGATGCGGTGCAGCTCGTCGGGCAGGATGTCGGCGTAGATGAAGTTCGCGCCGGTGTAGACGCTGACCAGGGAGACGCCGGCCTTGTCGAGGATGCTGCGCAGTTCCTCGGGCTTGTCGGCGTACGCGGCGAGGTTGCCGTCGAACATCTCCACGCCCTCGTAGCCGGCCTGGGCGATGTCCGCAACGGCCCGGTCCATAGGCCCGTGGGTCAGGTAGAAGAGGTCCTTGACGCTCGTCACGCCCTGGGGGTGGCCGACGACGCCGCCCCAGGTGATGGAGCAGTATCCGAGTTTCATTGCTTCTGCCTTTCGACTGCCGAGGAAGACTCGAGGGTTTCGTGTGGGTTGCCGGTGGGGCGAACGTCAATCCACGCATGGTGTGCCGCGGAGGTGAGGACCGCTTCGGTCAGGAGGGCTGCCCGGAGACCGTCCCGGAACGTGGGCAGGCCTTCGGGTTCCTGGCCCTGGACTGCCGCGTAGGTGTCCGTGACGAAGGCGTTGAAGCTGTCCTGGTATCCGTGCGGATGGCCGGGAGGGAGCTTGGCATAGCGTCGGCCGCCGGGGGTGGAAAGGGTCTGGGGGCCCACCGGGACGTCGGAACTGGAATCTGGGCGTCCGATGCGCAGCGTGTCCGGTCGCTCCTGATTGAAGCTGAATGATGCTTCGGTTCCATCGAAGGAGAACCAGAGGCGGTTCTTCCTTCCCGGGCTGACTTGGCTGACGACCAGCGAGCCTGTGGCTCCCCTGTCGGTCTCGAAGATGAGCGTTGCCCCGTCCTCAGTGGCCACGGAGGACAACGTGCCCTGGGTTTCGCGCTGCTCGTAGGCCCGGCTCGTCCGTGCGATGATCCGGGTGATCCTGTGTCCCGTGGTGAACTCCATCAGGTCGCACCAGTGGACGCCTATGTCGCCGAACGCCCTGGACGCTCCTCCGAGCTTCGTGTCGACCCGCCAGTTCGTGGCTTCTGCACCCGCGAGCCAGTCCTGAAGGTAAGAGCCGTGCAGCAGCCAGAGACGGCCGGCCTCGCCGCTGAGGATGCGGTCGCGTGCCTCGCGGACGGCCGGATAGAACCTGTAGACGAAGGGCACGGCTGTGACGACGCCTGCCTGGTCCGCGAGGTATGCCAGTTCCGTGGCGTCCTCGACGCTGGTGGCGAGGGGCTTCTCGCAGATGACGGCCTTCCCTGCCGCAATGGCCTTGCGTGCGAGGTCCGCGTGAGTGGCGTTCGGGGTGCAGATGTGGACGACGTCCACGTCGTCCCGAGCGATCAGTGCCTCAGGGGACTCGGCCGCGGCTCCCGCGCCTAGTCGGGCTGCTGCCGCCTCGGCGCTGGCCTGGCTGCTTCCGGCGACTGCGCTGACTGTGCTTCCCGCCGCGCGCACAGCGTGCGAGTGGACGGTGCCCATGAATCCTGTGCCGATGATCCCGGCTCGCGGTGTGGAGGCCATGGTCGCCTACTTCTTCCGGGCGAGGGCGACGGCGAGGATGATGATCGCGCCGCGGACCACCTGCTGCTGGCTGCTGTCCAGGCCCGCAAGGATGAGGCCGTTGTTGATCAGGCCGATCAGCAGTGCCCCGAAGAGGGTGCCGATCACCGAGCCGGCGCCGCCGAAGAGGCTGGTCCCGCCGAGGATGACGGCGGCGATCGCCGAGAGCTCGTCGCCGGCGCCCCACTGGAAGCGGCCGGACTGCAGGCGGCCTGCGTACAGCATGCCGGCCACGCTCGCCACGACGCCCGAGATGAGCAGCACCTGGAACTTGATCATCTTCGTGTTGATGCCGGTGAACTCGGCGGCGGTGCGGTTGCCGCCGGTGGCCAGGACCTGCCGGCCGAACTTCGTCCGGTTGAGCACCACGGCGCCGATGGCCACGAAGATGGCGCTCCAGACGATCAGGCCGGGGACCGGGCCGAAGTTGCCAGAGCCGAACAGCATGTTGAACGTGTCGTCCAGGATCGGCTGCGGTGCCGAGGCGGTGATCCACTGGGCCGCGCCGACGGCGATGCCGAGCATGCCGAGGGTCACCAGGAAGGACGGGATGCCGAGCAGGCTGACCAGGGCTCCGTTGATGGAACCGACGAGTAGGCCGACGGCGAGGCCGGCGAGGATGCCCGGGATGAGGCCCCACTGGGAGAGCGCCATGGCGGTGCAGACACTGGAGAGCCCGGCTACCGAGCCGACGCTCAGGTCGATCTCCGCGCAGGAGATCACGTAGGTCATCCCCACCGCGATCACGGTGATGGTGGCCGTCTGCCGGAAGATGTTCAGCAGGTTCTGCGGCGAGAGGAAGCCCTGGTCCCGCAGCAGGACGGCGAAGAAGAGGAAGACGACGACGAAGCCGATGTAGATGACGTACCGGCGCCAGTCGAGGTCCTTGAGCACCGTGCCGAAGTTGCGGGGGGCAGCGGTGTCGCTGGGGGTGATGGTGGTTGTCTTGCTCACTGGTCAGACTCCCTGGACTGCAAGTTGGAGATATTCCTCGTCAGCGATCTCGCTGCGGGGGATGTCACGGATGACGGAGCCGTCCTTGAGGACGAGGACGCGGTCGCTGACCGCGAGGAGTTCCGGGTACTCGGAGGAGATGACGATGACCGCCTTGCCGGCGCTGGCAAGCTCGCGGATCATGTCCAAGATCTCGCTCTTGGTGCCGATGTCGACGCCGGCGGTCGGCTCGTCCAGGATCAGGATGTCCGGATCGTTGCCCAGCCACTTGGCGATGACCACCTTCTGCTGGTTGCCTCCGGAGAGGAGGCGCACCGGGCGGTGCGGGTGGGCGACCTTGACGGCGAACTTCCGGATCAACGAGGAGGAGAGCTCCTTGCCCTTGGCCTGGTCCAGCAGCGGGCCGCGCTGGATCTGGCCGAGGAGGGGCAGGAGGAGGTTCTCGCGGACGGAGTGGTCCAGGACCAGCCCCTGTGCCCGCCTGTCCTCGGGGACGAGGGCGACGCCGGCCTCGATGGCCTGCTGCGGGGTGGCCAAGGTGACCTTCCTGCCCCGGATCAGGATCTCGCCGCTGTCCACCCGGTCGATGCCGAAGAGCGCCCGGGCCAGCTCGGTGCGGCCGCTGCCCATGAGCCCGGCCAGACCGAGGATCTCCCCCGGGCGGAGGGTGAAGGACACCTCCCGCACCCGCCGGCCCGCGGTGAGGCTGCGTACCTCGAGGAGGGGTGCGCCGTCGTGCGCCACGTGGTCCCGCGCGCGGTAGGCGAGCTGGCCCTCGATCTTCTTGCCGACGATGCCCTCGACGATCTGCTCGGGGGTGACGTCGGCCAGCGGCTCGGTCAGCAGCCGGCGCCCGTCGCGCAGGATCGTGATGCGGTCCGCCAACCGGTAGACCTCGTCCATCCGGTGCGAGATGTAGATGATCGAGATGCCGCGGTTCTTCAGCCTGTCGATCAGCTCGAACAGCGCCTCGGACTCGTGCCGGGCGAGGCTGGCGGTGGGCTCGTCCATGATGAGCACCTGGGCGTTCTGGGACAGCGCCTTGGCGATCTCCGTGAGCTGCCAGTACGCCGTGCCGAGGCGGGAGACCTCGGCGCGGGGGTCGACGTCGACCTCCATCTCGGCGAAGAGCTCCCTCGCCTTCCGCACTGCGGTGCGGTCGTCGATGAGGCCGGCGCGGCCCAGCGGCTCGGCCGCGAGGAAGATGTTCTGCGCGACGGTCAGGCTCGGCACCAGGCTGAACTCCTGGAAGACCATGCCGATGCCGGCTGCCTTCGCGTCCTGGATGGAGCTGATGGTGACGGGCCGGCCGTTGATGAGGATCTCGCCGGCGTCCGCCTGGTAGACGCCCTGGAGGATCTTCATGAGGGTGGACTTGCCGGCGCCGTTGCCGCCGGCGAGGGCGTGGACCTCGCCCCTGCGGACCTCGAAGCCAACGTCCTTGAGGACGGGGACGCCGTTGAAGCCCTTCGAGATGGAGCGCATGTCGACGACGTTGTCTGGGGTGTTCATGGGTGCACTTTCGTCAGCGGTGCCTGAGTGGTGCAGCTGCTTCGGACGGGTGGTGGGGGGGGGGGGGGGGGCCCCCCCCCCCCGGTGCGGCGAAGGCTTGTTGGAGTGCTGGGGCTCTTTTGGTGCGGCCACCTGGT
>NZ_JBDFRB010000008.1:67541-142217 GCF_039615075.1 Sinomonas halotolerans
CTGGGGGGGGGGGGGGGGGGGGTCGTGGGGGGGGGGGGGGGGGGGGGGGCCCCCCGGCCCCCCCCCCCACCACCGGTTCCGGCTACTGCTTGTAGGAGTCCTGGAGCTCTTTCGGAGCGTCCTCGTGGTAGACCTGCTTCCACGCGTCCAGGACGTTGTCGTGGTCCACCGGCAGGGCGCTCAGGGCCACGTAGGCGGGCGCCTTCTTGCCGATGAGGGCACCGGCGCCGAGCCGGGCCTCCGCCGCTCCCTGGTCGAAGGGGACCTGCGCGCCGAGGCCGACGATGAGCTCGTTCTTGGCCAGGCCGATGGCGACGTTCTTGCCCAGGTCCTCGGTGGCGATCTTCAGGTCCTGCCGGCCCGAGGCGCGGGCCGCGGCCATCACGCCCTCGGCGGGCACATCCCACACGGCCCAGATGCCGGAGAGGTCCGCGTACTTGCTCAGCATCGCGTTGGCCGCAGCCTGCGCGTCGCCGGCGAAGTCCGGGCCGGCGATGCCCTTCTCCTCGACGATCTGGATGTCCGGGTAGTCCTTCTGGATGGTCTCCTTGAAGCCCTGGTAGCGCTGCTTCGTGACGAAGAAGTCCGCCTGGTGGAAGACGAGGCCGATCTTGCCCTGGCCGCCGAGGGCCTTGGCCATCTGGTGGGCGGAGACGACGCCATTGCCGTAGTTGTCCGCGGAGACCACCGAGACGTAGTCCTTGCCGGCGGTGAGGCCCTGCGGGACGTTGTCCATGAAGACGAGCTTGGCGCCGGACTCCGCGGCCTTCTTGTAGGCGGAGGCGGTGGCCACCGGGTCGGTGGGGATGGAGACGATGATGTCCGGGTTCTGGGTCATGACGGTCTCGAGGTCCGAGACCTGCTTGTCCGGCTTGAAGTTGGCGTCCGTGGTGGCGATGACCTTGATGCCGAGCTTCTCGAACTCTGCCTTGAGGCCGTTGACCTGGGCGGTGGCCCAGTCGTTGCCGCCGTAGTGCATCACGATGGCCGCGGTGGCGCCGAGGGCCTTGACCTTCTCGATCTCCTCCGGCGTCAGATCGGCCGCGGAGACGGGTGACGGGGTTTCGCCGTTGGGGCCCTTGCTGAGCACCTTGCCCGTGATCTCCTTCAGGGCGGCCTCGGCCTTCTCGGAGACGGCGGTGTTCTCGGTGGCGGCGGTGCTCGTGGAAGAGCTGCAGCCGGTGGCGAGGGCCAGCGTAAGGACCGTGGCGGCCGCGAAAAGGGATCTCCTGCGGATCATAGTTGTTCTCCAGTGTGTTGGGGGGAGGGCCCTGAATGCCCCGCCTGTGGGTGCGAGGGTGGGCTCGGAGGTGGTGGGATTCTGGGTGGCTCAGGCGAGGGCGATGGCCAGAGCCGGGGGGACCGGCGACAGGACGAGCCCGCCGGCGGCAGCGGCCGCGCGGATGGCCGCGGCCTTGTCTGAGGAGTTCAGGAACGCCTCGGCGTGGGGTTTGTCGAAGAACAGGCCCAGTGAGCACGGCCCATGGTGTGTATGGACCCAGCTCACAGCCGTGCCCGCCACGGTGCCCATGTTCCTGTGCAGTCCTACGGCGGCGCCGTCGACTGTTGTCAGGGACGACGGTGTGCCTTCGCCATTGACCGTGACCACCAGGCTTGCCCACAGCGCGCCGTCGTCGATGACGCCGACCACTGCCGATGAGCCACGGGGGACGAATGCTCGGACAGCACGCGCGACCTCGTCGCCCGGACCCGCTGACTTCACCAGGAGCTGTTCGACGTGCGCCCACTGGGTTTCGTCGATGTCGTGGGGTGTGACGTCAGGGCGAAGCGCGAGGGCCCGGAGGATGCTGTCCGCCACGAGCGCTCCTTCCTCTTCGTTGAGTCGATTCCCGTGAACGTTTACGGTGACATCTATCGTGAACGTTCACGGAACCTGTGTCAAGGGTCACTTTTGAAAAACTTCCGGGCCTTGCCGGATCGGGACTGAGCTAGCCGGCCTGAGCGCGGGCGGGGGCCGCGCTGCTGCGGACCACCAGAGTGGGCGCGCTGGGCGTGCGGTCGACCTCGCGGCCGTTGATGGCCCCGAGCAGCACGTCGATGCTCGTGGTGGCCACGGCGGGGAAGTCCTGGCGGACCGTCGTCAGGGGAGGGAGGAAGTAGTCCGAGCCCTCGATGTCGTCGAAGCCGACGACGCTGACGTCATAGGGCACGCGCACACCGTTCTCTGCGAAGGCGCGGATGATCCCGAGGGCAGTATGGTCGCTGGCCGCGAAGATGGCCTGGGGGACGCGTCCCTCCTTCACGAGCCGAAGGGCCGTCTCGTAGGCCCACTTCGGGCTCCAGTCCCCCTCAAGGCACAGCCCGGGCTGAAGGCCGGCATCCCGGAGCGCTGCCTCCCATCCGCGCTTGCGCACCCGACCGTCGAACCAGTCGGTGGAGCCGGCGAAGTGGGCGATGTCGGTATGGCCCAGGTCGATGAGGTGCCGGGTGGCCAGACGCGCTCCCAGCTCCTGGTTCTCGGAGTAGGTGAAGACATTGGGGGTCGAGGTCGCCCCGGCCGCGATCATCTCGACAGGGATCCGAAGCGGCGTGTTCCAGACGGCGGCCGCCATGGGCAGCACAGGTGCGATGACGATGATCCCGTCGACGCCGAGGTCCTCCAGCGTGTCGAGGGCGCTCGGGACGGACTCCTGATAGGGCGGCTCGGCCGAGACGACAGTGGTGGAGTATCCTCTCTGCCGCGCGACGTGCTCAAGAGCCACCAGGGTTCCGACCGGTCCGAAGCGGGGGGATCCGTCCGTCAGGATGCCGATCGACGTGGAGCGGCTGGTGACAAGGGCCGTGGCTGTCCGATTCCGCCGGTATCCGATGTCCTTGATCACCTGCAGCACCCGCTCTCGGGTGGCCGCGTTCACATCCGGGGCGTTGTTGAGCACCCGGGAGACCGTGCCGTAAGAGACGCCGGCGATCTGGGCGACTTCCTTGATGTTCGGCTTGCGGCCGGAGGTAGCTGGCTGAGACGCCTTGGCTTCGGGGCGACTCACTGCTTCTGCCACGACCTCTCCTGTCTCAACCCAGCCCTCCCGTGGGTCACGGGCATGCGTGCTTGCTTAACCTTACGCGGAGGGAGTGCGTCCGCTGGCGCGCTCCGGAACTCGGTCACCGGCGGCGAGTGAGGCCCACGCTGCCCGCGATGCGGCTCTGGGGCCGGGCGGGGGCCGATGATGGACCCATGGGCTTCAGCTACACGTTCCCGCTGGCTCCTCCCCGCCCGGCGGGCCTTCCGTATCCGGTGTGCGGGCTGGACCTGCGGGACCACGGCGACCATTCCGTCGTCCTCCACTCCCCGGAGGAGCTCGACTGGAAGGCGGCCGTCAAGAGGCTCTCCGTGGCCCTCGCCGTGCTCGCCCTCCACGAGGGGGTCGGCCTGATCGAGCGCGCCCCGGGAGGCATCGACGGGTACTCCGTGAGCGCGTCGTCGGCGGCGTGTGCGGAGCCCGCGCTGCCGCCCGAGGTCGCCGAGGCCGTGCGCCGGCTGGAGCTGGCCAACGACCCGTACCAGGTGCAGGCGTGCTTCACCCTCTCCCGCGGTCTGGCCCTCATGGCCACGCCGGAGAGCGCGATCATCGAGTTCTTCAAGGTCATCGAGCTGCACATCGAGCACCTCGCGTGGTCCCGCGCGCTGGACCCCGGCGCCGCGAGGAACGTCCTGGTGGACAAGATCATCCTCTCGAAGCGGGTCAGGGATGCCCTGAGCGTCCGGCGCCTCCTCGAACCCGGGGTGCTCGAGCTCGTCTTCAGGATGAAGGAGGTGCGCAACAAGTTCGTCAGCCATGGGGGAGTGCGGCCCCCGGTCGGCGAGCTCTTCGGCGATCCCGAGGGCAGCGCCCAGCTGCTCGAGGAGTCCGAGTTCCGGTACGACCCGGAGCTGCACTACGGGCCGGGCTTCTTCGAACGCGTCGTGGAGGACCTCGCGCTGCTCGCCGCCTACGTCTTCACTCTGACGCAGGGCCTCGAGCCCCGGATCCGCGAGGCGCCGGGAGGCGGGTCCCGGGCGAGCGCGGGCGTCCGCGAGACGCTCTCCGCCGCTGGCGTGACGTGGATCAGCGCTGGGCTGGGCCCGCATGCACCGCGCCCGAGCTAGAGCCGGACCTCCATGCTCAGCGCGTAGCGGTCCGAGCGGTACCAGGAGCGGGCGTGCTCGATGGGGAGGTCGCCCGAGTAGGAGACGCGGTCGAAGAACAGGACCGGGGCGCTCGTGCCGGTGCCGAGGAGCGCGCCGATGTCCGCCGGCGCCCCTTCGGCGCGCACGGACTGCCGCGCGCGGTCGATCTGGTGGCCGAACTGCGTGGCCAGCGCCTTGTACACCGACCCGGTGAGGTCGATCTCGAGCAGGCCCCTGGCGTGCTCGGGGTGGTACCAGGCGTCGTCCACGCTCACCGGGCGCCCGTCGGCGAGGCGCAGGCGGCGCAGGTGGATCGCCTCGGTGCCCCGCTCGAGGGCGAGCGCGTCCGCAGTGTCGTCCGGCGCCGTCGTGAGCTCCGAGACGAACACGACCGTGCTGGGCGTGTGGCCCTGCGCCTCCATCTCCTGCGTGAACGAGGCGAGGTGGAGCGTGGACTGGACCGTGGCGTCCGCGACGAAGGTGCCCTTGCCGGGGACGCGGACCAGGTGGCCCTCCGTGACCAGACGCCCGATCGCCGCCCGCACGGTGATCCGGCTGACCCCGTACTCGTCCATGAGGACGCGCTCGCTGGGGAGCCGGTCGCCCGGCTGGAGCTTCTCCTTCGCGAGCCTCAGGATGATCGAGCGGAGCTGCTCGTGCTTGGGCACCCGCGTGTTCCCGATGGACTCTGCAGTGCCGTTGGACTCTGCAGCGCCGACGGGCGAGGGCGCGTCCTTCTCCTCTCGGGCGGAGGTGGATCTCACGGTGGCTCCTCGGCGTTGGATAGGTCTGGTAATGACCACTGCCTCGGATTATGGCACGTCCTCTGGCCCGGGGGCAGGGTGCGCCCAGCCTTCCCGGCCGTCAGTGCGAGGCCGCGAGCTCCGCAGCGAAGTCCTCGCCGAAGCGCCGCAGCGCCTCCCAGTCGGTGTAGACCGTGTCCTGGCTCGTGTCGGTGCTCAGCACGCCCCGCTTGCTCGCCGCGATGGTACGCATGAGCTGCCGCTTGGCGAACCCGTACTGGGTGTAGAGGAGGGCGCCCGCGACGAGGGAGACCCGGTCCGGGGTCCATCCCGAGTCGGCCTCGAAGTCCCGCACGTACTTCTCCGCCTCGGCGGTGTCCCCGACGAGCGCGAGGCTCACCGAGAGGAACGCCGAGGGGCGCTCGGCGAGCGCCTCGAGGTTCCTCGCGGCGAAGTCCACCACCTGCGGATCGTGCTTGCCCACGTGCACCGAGCCGCCGAGCACCACGGCGCCGCATCCGTCGGGGACGGTGTCCGTCGCCTTGACGTCCGCGACCGTGACCTCGTGCCCCTGCTCCCGCAGCACGTCCGCCACGAACTCCGCGATGGTGCCCGTGTGCCCCTCCGTGGTGCCGTAGGCGACGAGAATCTGGGTCATGGCTGCTCCTTGGGTGCTGGGCTGGGTGCGCACGGGCCGACGACGCGGCGGCCGGTCCTGCACTCAGCGTAGGAGGCCCGCGGGACGGCGGCTATTTCTTTGCCGGAAGTGACTCGGCGTAATCCGTGCCGACCTGCACCCAGCGGGCCAGGTCCGCGTCGTCGGCGACAGCGCCGTCGTCGACAGTCAGCCAGCCGTTCATCACGCGCTCGCGCATCACGGCGCGGTCGACGCCGGGGCTGCCGCACAGTTCCGCGGTCGCTCCGGGGTTGCAGCGGAGCAGCAGGCCGCCTTGGCCGCTCGCGGCGACTGCCATGTTCCCCCCGACGAGGAAGGCCAGCCCGCCGAACATCGACTTCTCCACGACGCCCTCGTGGTCCGACAAGACGGTGCGGATGCGGTCGGCGAGTTTGCGGTCGTAGGCCATGAGGCTATCGTTCGCCGCCGCGGGGGCCGGTGTCCAGCACACGACCGCCGGTTCTGGAGGCGGCGTCCCCTGGGACTTAACGTTGCTTAACGTTGGCGCGGCCTCTGTAATGGAGGTCACATGGCGCGGGAGCTTCCCTCGCACGAGTCGCAGGGGAAGGAGGTGCTCTGAATTGTCGACCGGAGCAGTGGCGGATGTCCGACCGACGAGGGTGTCGGCTGCGGCTGTGGCCCGCGCGGCAGGCGTCTCGCCGGCGACCGTCAGCTACGTCATGAACGGACAGAGGGGTGTTTCGGTCGATACACGCCGGCGGGTCCTCGCAGTCGCAAACGAGCTGGGCTTCCGCGTCTCGGGTCGAACGCGTTCCCGGGACCCGCAGCTCACGCGGGTGGTCGGACTGATCGTGCCCAACATCGTCAATCCGATGTACACCGGTTGGGCGCAGCACATCATCACGGCCACAGCCGAAGAGGGATTCGACGTCTTCGTCGCCACCACGCAGGACGATGCCGACTCTCTCTCGCAGATTGCCGCCACTCTCGCTGCCCGCAATGTGGACGGCGTGATCATTGCCGCGGCGCTGAGGCATGACGCCCGCTCGCTGCAGACGCTGAGGCAGCACAGGATCCCCTACGTCTACCTCTCGCGCCGGTCCGAGCAGGTTCCCGGTGATTTCGTGGGGATCGACGACGAGGCAGCGGCCTCCCAGCTGATGCTCCATGTCCTCGGGCACGGGTACACCGAGATCGCCACGGTCATCGGACCGCGGTTCTCCACAGCATCCCTCGCCCGGGAGAACGCCTTTGTCCGCACCGCCTCGAATGCCGGGATCACCATCGCAGGGGAGCGCAGGGTGAGCACGAGGCTGAACGCCCAGGGCGGGGCTGCGGCCGCCCAGCGGCTGCTCTCGTCGCCCCGGCCTCCGGCGGCGATCGTCTGCGGATCGGACGAGATCGCCATCGGCGTCATGGAGCACGCCCTCACCCTCGGTCTCCGCATCCCGGAGGACCTCGCCGTCGTCGGGAGCGACGGCCTCCCGCACAGCCGCTCCAAGCTGATCGGGATGACCACGATCGTCCAACCCGTCCAGAAGATGGCGCACAAGGCCTTCGCGCTGCTCCTGGACCAGATCACCACCAAGCGCACCACCGTCATCCACGCGATCTGCGATCACGAGCTTCACCTCGGCACCTCCTGCGGCTGCCCCGCCGATCCGCATTCCGCCCGTTAGACCTCAAACCTCAAGAGACGGCCCGCCGTCGGACCGTTCCCCTCGAAGCACAAGAAAGGGCACACCCATGTCCTCAACCGTCCACACGACCGCCCGGCGATCGCCGGAAGCGGTCAACCGACTGATCTTCCGGCGCATCATGCCCCTGCTCATCGGCGCCTACGTCCTCGCGTTCCTCGACCGGACGAACATCGGCATGGCGAAGGACCGCCTCGAGATCGACCTGGGCATCAGCGCCGCCGCCTACGGGATCGGAGCCGGGCTCTTCTTCCTCACTTACGCGCTCTCCGAGGTCCCCTCGAACCTCATCATGCACAAGGTCGGGGCCCGGTTCTGGATCATGCGCATCATGATCACCTGGGGCCTGATCTCCGCGGCTATGGCGCTCGTCAACGGCGAATGGTCCTTCTACGTCCTGCGGATGCTCCTCGGCATCGCCGAGGCCGGACTGTTCCCCGGCGTGATGTACTTCCTGACCCAGTGGTTCGTGGTGAAGGACCGGGCCAAGGCCAACGGCATGTTCCTCCTCGGCGTGTCCATCGCGAACATCGTCGGCGCCCCGCTGGGCGGGCTCCTCCTCACCATGGACGGTGTCGGCGGCCTCCACGGCTGGCAGTGGATGTTCGTGATCGAGGGCCTGCCCTCCTGCCTGCTCGCCTTCGCCGTCTGGAAGTTCCTCCCGAACAGACCAACGGAGTCCACCTTCCTGACCCGCGACGAAGCCGAGGACCTCGAGTCCCGCATCGTCGCCGAGGAGCGCCAGGGCGCGGCCGCCGCGGGCAACTCGAAGCTGCGTCACGTCCTCAAGGACAAGCAGATCCTCCTCGTCATCGGCATCTACTTCACCCACCAGATCGCCGTCTACGCGTTGAGCTTCTTCCTGCCCTCGATCATCGGCTCCTACGGCAAGCTCAGCCCGGTGCAGATCGGACTCCTCACCGCCGTTCCGTGGATCTTCTCGGCGGCCGGTGCCATGCTGCTCCCGCGGCTGGCGACCAACGGTGCGCGGTCGCGGACGATCGCCACGGCGGCCATGGTCGGAATCGTTGCCGGCTTCGCCCTGGGGGCGGTGGGAGGCCCGGTGCTCGGCATGGTCGGCTTCTGCCTCGCGGCCTTCAACTTCTTCGCCCTCCAGCCGATCCTCTTCACGTACCCCGCAACCCGTCTCACGGGCGCGGCGCTCGCCGGCGGCCTCGCGTTCGTGAACACCATCGGCCTGTTCGGCGGCTTCCTCGGCCCCTACGTCATGGGCATGACCGAGGACCTCACGGGGTCCAAGCTCTCCGGCCTGTGGTTCATCGTGGCGCTGTGCGCCGTCGGGGCAGTCCTCACGCGCTCCCTCAAGCGGGGTGCCGAGGCTCCCGCACGGGAGGCGCAGCAGTGACGGCACACGGTCTCGACTATTCCGGCCGTAGGGTCCTGGTCACCGCGGGAGCGGCCGGCATCGGACTCGCCATCGCCTCCCGGTTCAAGGGCCTCGGCGCCTCGGTGTTCGTCACCGACGTCGACGAGGGCGCCGTGGAGCGGGCGGAGCGCGAGGGGTTCGCCGCCAGCGTCAGCGACGTGTCCAGCGAGGCGCACGTGGCCGAGCTCATGGAAGAGGTCGAGTCCGCACTCGGCGGTCTGGACGTCCTGGTCAACAACGCGGGCATCGCCGGTCCCACGGGACCGATCGACCAGCTGGACGGCGATGCCTGGCGTCGCACCTTCGACGTCAATGTGCACGGGCAGTTCTACGCGGTCAAGCACGCCCTGCCCCTGCTGCGGCTCTCGGACGCGGCCTCGATCGTCAACCTCTCCTCCGCCGCGGGACGGCTCGGGATGGCCGGCCGGAGCCCGTACTCGGCGTCGAAGTGGGCGGTCGTCGGACTGACCAAGACGCTCGCGATCGAGCTGGGCGGCGAGGGCATCCGGGTCAACGCCATCTGCCCGGGCGCGGTCAACGGCCCCCGCATCAGCGCCGTCATCGAGGCCAAGGCCGGCATGCTGGGCCGCCCGGTGGAGGAGGTGTCGGAGCTGTACCACGCGCAGTCGTCCATGAACCGGCTCGTCGAGCCGGAGGACATCGCGGACATGGCCGTGTTCCTCGCCGGGCCGCTGGCGAAGAACGTCAACGGCCAGGCCATGGCCGTGGACGGCAACACCGAGAAGCTCTACTAGGAGGCCCTGGACATGTCGCTCAAGCGCAAGGTCATCATCACGTCGGCCGTCACGGGCGCAATCCACACGCCCTCCATGTCGCCGCACCTGCCCGTCAGCCCGGACGAGATCGCGGAAGCGGCGATCGGCGCCGCCGAGGCGGGTGCCGCCGTCGTGCATCTCCACGCACGGGACCCCCGCGACGGGCGACCGTCGCAGGACCCGCGGCACTTCGAGCCGATCCTCGAGAAGGTCACGGCGAACTCGGACGTGGTCATCAACATCACCACGGGCGGCTCGCCCCACATGACGGTCGAGGAGCGGATGCGGCCCGTGGCCGCGTTCAAGCCCGAGCTTGCCAGCCTGAATATGGGGTCGATGAATTTCGGCCTCTACCCCATGCTCGAGCGCTTCACCGAATTCGAGCACGAGTGGGAGCGCGAATCCCTCGAGAAGTCGCGGGACCTCGTCTTCAAGAACACGTTCTCGGACATCGAGACGATCCTCGGCATTGGCAACGCCAACGGAACCCGCTTCGAATTCGAGTGCTACGACATCTCCCACCTGAACAACCTGGCCCACTTCCACGCGCGGGGACTGGCCAGGGGCCCGCTGTTCGTGCAGTCGGTGTTCGGGCTGCTGGGCGGGATCGGCGGGCATCCGGAGGACCTCATGCACATGCGGCGCACCGCTGACCGGCTTCTGGGCTCGGACTATGAGTGGTCGATCCTCGGCGCAGGCCGGAACCAGATGCCCTTGGCCACCATGGGGGCTGCCATGGGCTCCCACGTCCGGGTGGGCCTCGAGGACTCGCTCTGGATCGGCCCGGGACAGCTCGCCGAGTCCAACGCCGAGCAGGTGTCCCGCGCCCGGGTGATCCTCGAGGCGCTCAACCTCGAGGTCGCCACACCAGACGAGGCCCGGGAGATCCTGCAGCTGAAGGGCCGCGCCAACGTCGGCTTCTGAACGGCGGGGGGGGGGGGGGGGGGGGGGGGGGGGCCGGGGGGGGGCGGGGGGGGGGGGGGGGGGCCCCCCCCGGGGGGGGGGCGCCCGCCCCGGGGGGCGTCGGCCGGGGGGCCCCCGGGGGGGGGGGGGGCCCCCGCCCCCCCCCCCGCGGCTGGGGAGGGCAGCAGCCAGCGCTGCGGGCCTCGAACCTGGCGTGGGTCGCTCGCGTCAGCAGGTGATGTTGGGGTTCCAGGTGGTCAGGACGCCGTCCGGATTGTGCGACCAGATGTAGGCGTGGAGGTCGTAGTGGATGGGCATGCCCGGGGCGTGGCCGGGCATCGGGCCGTCGAACGCCGTGCCGAAGAAGTATGGCCGGTCGCTGTCCGTCGTCAGGTCCTGGTCGGCGTCGACTTGGAACCACTCGACTGCAACGAGCTTGAGCCGCCCGTTCGGCGCCGGTGCGTAGAGCAGGGCGCCCGGGTGGAGGGGATCCGGCGGAGCGCCGAAGCTCGCGAAGTTGACGTAGTGGATGCCCATGCCCGGGATGCAGTGGACGTCGGCGGTGTAGCCGTCGGCGAGGGCGACGTTGACGTCGTGGTACTTGGCGGTCGCGGCGCGCACCGCTGCCAGGTCGTCCTGGACGGTGGCGGCGGATGCGCTGGACGCCGCGAGCGGCACTGCCAATGCGGCAGCCGCGGCGGCAGCCAGCAGCTTCTTCGAACTCTTCATGGCCCTATCCCCTTCATTGTGGAATGGGCGCCGCCCCAGCACAGACGCTGACGGGGCGATTGTAGGCCTAGGTGACTGCGGCAGGAAGGCGCGGATGAGTCCAGTGAGGCGGAGCATGGGCGGGTTCGGGGACGCGGAAGGGGCCACCGCCGGAAAGCCCGGCGATGGCCCCTCGCACTCGGTGGGTCAGTACCGCGATGCGGCGGTGCCGAGCACCGTGATGGCGACGATGATGCCGAGGGCGATCCCCGCGTAGCCGATCACGAGGCCCGCGATGGCCAGGCCGCGGCCGCCCTCGCCCGTGCGCTTGATCTGGTTCAGGGCGATGTGGCCCAGGATCACCCCGAGCAGGCTGATGAAGAACGAACTGATCAGCGCGGCGATCGCCAGGCCGTTGGTCCGCTGCGACGGCGCGTAGGCCGCCTGCTGGCTCGGGTACTGCTGGTAGCTCATGGTGTCTCCGTTCGCATGGGTGCGTGGTCCCCCAACCCGCACGCAAGCGGATCGGCAAGCGCATCGTAGCAGCGGCACCCGCTGAAACAGAGGCGCCGCGCGAACGCCTGTCCTCAGCGGATGCCGGTGTCGCAGGAGACGTCCGCGCGGACGGCAGAGGCCGGCTCCACGGTGACCGGCGTGTCAGGGCAGGCCGGCCACCCCGAGCGGGTGACGACCACCAGCACGTAGCGGCCCGGCAGCAGGTCGAGGGCATAGCGGCCGGACGAATCGCTGTGGGTCGAGGCCATGGGCGCCCCTCGCAGGCTGCGGGCCACGACGCCGGCCGAGACCGGCTGCGGCGGGCAGGGCTGGTCCGCGCGCTCGACCGGGTAGGTGGGGCCGGCCGTGACGGAGCCGTAGACGCCCGTTCCGGAGCGCGGCGTGGGGGACGGCGAGGCCGAGCCTGTCGCGGTGGGGCTCGGCTGCGGGGCCGGCGGGCCGCACGAGGCCAGCAGCAGGCAGGCCGCGCTCGCTGCGGCCGTGACTGCCGGCGTCGCTCTCATGGCATCAATGGTTCGCCGGCCCTGTGGGCGGTGTCGAGAGGGGCGCCCGACGGGGCGGCCGGGCGATTGTTGTAGCGATCCGCCGACCGGACACTCCTGCCCATGGTGGATTCACTACAAAACGGCCGTGCCGCGCGCTGCATAGCCTTCTTCCAGACCCACCCGGATCATCTGGAGGAACCATGAGCAACCCGACAGCGCCGACCCCGGCACCCGACGCCCTCGCCGAGCAGGCCGAGAAGGGCCAGACGGCCGAGAAGGGCACGACCACCGAGACGGCCGCAGCAGCCGAGAAGGCCCAGCCGAGCCCGCGAAAGCCCCGCCGCATGTGGGACTCGCAGTCTCTGGCGCTCGTCTCCGTGTTCGCCGCCCTCATCGCGGCCTCGGCGATCGTCCCGGGCATCCCGGTCGGCGGCCTCGGCGTGCCGATCACGCTGCAGACTTTCGCGATCATGCTGACCGGCCTCGTCCTGGGCGGCTCCCGCGCGGTCGCGGCGGTGGCGCTCTACCTCACCCTGGCGTTCGCCGGGCTGCCGATCTTCTCCGGCGGGCGCGCCGGGCTGCAGGTCATGGCGACCGGCTCCGGCGGGTACATCATCGGCTTCATCGTCGCCGCGCTTCTTGTCGGCATCGCCGCCGAGCAGATCATCAAGCGCCTGCCGGCCAAGCGCCGCGGCCTGTGGTTCTTCCTCGCCGCCGTGGTGGTCACGGTGGTCGCCTCGCACGCGCTCGGCGTCCTGGGCATGATGGTCAACCTCAAGCTCTCGTGGGAGGCGGCCTTCCTCGCCGACCTCGTCTTCTACCCCGGCGACATCCTCAAGGACGCCGTTGCCGCAGTCGCTGCCGTGGCCGTGCACCGGGCGTTCCCCGACGTGCTCGTGCGCCGCGTGAAGTGAGGGTCTTCGGCAGCACTGTTGACGACCAGACCCGGTGCATCCACTACCGCACCGAGGTGGACGTCATCGCCATCAAGTTCCGGTGCTGCCGGCGGTACTACCCCTGCCACCTCTGCCACGCCGAGGACGCCGACCACGAGGCCCAGACCTGGCCGCGCAGCGAGTGGGCCGAGCCGGCGGTGCTGTGCGGCGTCTGCAAGGGCGAGATGGCCGTCCAGGACTACCTGGCGGTGACCTCGTGCCCGAGTTGCGGCGCCCGGTTCAACGAGCGCTGCGCCCTGCATTCGCACCTGTACTTCGAGGCGTGACGGCGGACGCCGCGGGAGGGGGCGGACGACGGCGGGCGCGTACCCGCCGTCGTCCGCCCATCTCTGCTGCTAAGCGCGGTATGCGTCCTTGCGATGCGTCACGGCGACGACCTCGAGTTCTCGGCGTGAGTCGTCGAGCCGGTAGATGACGCGATAGGTGCCTCGTCGGGCGGAATAGAGGGGGAAGAGCGGCTCCGCGAGCTGCTTCCCCAGCCGGTGCGGGTTCTCGCTGAGCGCACCCGTGATGAGCTCGAAGGCCGCCGCGGCGACAGCTTCCGGAAGCCCTTCGGTGAGGGCGCGCTTCGCGGCAGGAGAGAACCGGACGGTGTAGCGGCTCACAAGCGCCCGGCGGCCTTCATGGCTGCGCGGACGTCGTCTTCATCGTGGCCCTTGCCGGAGCTGAGGTCCTGGATGGCTTCCTTGAGCTCCTGCAGCGTCTCCGCCTCGGAGAGGATCGACACGGTCTCGATGAGCCCGTCGTAGTCGTCGGCGCCGAGCAGGACGGCCGCACGTTCGCCGTTGCGCGTGATGTCGAAGCGCTCGTGGGTCCGCTCGGCCCGGTCGATGATCTTCGAGAGGTCGGCACGCGCTCCTGCGACGGGGATCGTGGTCATGTACATAATTGTAGCGCTTCTCAGGGCGCTACCCGCAGGGATCAGCGGACGACGGCGGGCGCGCGCCCGCCGTCGTCCGCCCGCCTCGGAGGAGGTGCCGCGGTCAGTGCCCCGCCGCGACCGCCTCGAGCTCGCCGTCGGAGGCCTCCGCCCGTGCGGGCCTCACGAGCAGCGTCGCGGCGCCGGCCACCACGAGCGGCACCGCCAGGGCCGCGAAGTAGCCGGACGGGCCGAGGCCGGTGAGCAGCACGCCGCCGAGCGCGGACCCGACGATGGAGCCGAGGCGGCCGACGCCGATGCCCCAGCCGGTCGCGGTCGCGCGCAGCTGGGTGGGGTAGGCGTTGGCGATGAGGTAGTTGAGCGCCAGCTGCTGCCCGCCGATGCCGAAGCCGGCCAGGCCGAGGAGCGTGAACACGAGGCCCCACTGGGTGCCGGCCGCGCCGAGGCCGAGGGCGATGAGGATGCCCGCGGCGAACATGCCGAGCAGGAGCCGCCGCGGGTTGACGCGGGGGAGCGCGGCCGAGAGCGGGACCGAGAAGACGATGAACGCCGCGTTGACGGTGACGGTGCCGAGGGCGGCGGTCCCGGCGTCGAGGCCCAGGGCCTTGAGCGCGGTGGGCATCCACAGCAGGAGCAGGAACCACGCGATCCAGTTGAAGAGGTACGTGGCCCAGACGGCGACGGTGACCTTGCGGTACGTGGGGGCGAACAGTGCCGCGACGGAGCCGCGCTTCTCGCCGGCGTCCTCGACCGTGAGCGCGGTGTCCTCGGGGACGGCGCGGCCCGTGGAACGCGCGATGAGCGCGCGGGCGCGGGAGTCGTCGTCGTGCGTGCCCTTCGCCACGAGGTACGCGGGCGACTCCGGCAGCAGGGCGACCGCGGCGGCGAGGAGGAGCAGCGGCAGGGCGCCGCCGATGAGGAAGATGCCGCGCCAGCCGACCACGGGCAGCCAGGCCGCTGCGACGAGGCCGCCGATCATCGCGCCGCCGGGCAGGCCCAGGAGCACGAGGGTCATGAGGGTGCCGCGGCGGGCGCGCGGGCTGTACTCGGCGGTGAGGGCGAGCAGGGCCGGGGTCGCGCCGCCCATGCCCAGGCCGATGAGGAAGCGCAGGACGACGACCTGCCACGCGGCGGTCGCGAAGGCCCCCGCGAGCGAGAACGCGCCGAACAGCGCCAGCGCGATGAGGATGGTGCGCTTGCGCCCGATCCTGTCCCCGAACGTCCCGAGCGTCATCGCGCCCAGGGCCATTCCGACGGTGCTGGCCGTGATCACCCAGGTCATGTCCGTGGCGCTGAGCGCGAACTCGGCGGCGATCGCGGTGCCGATGAACGCGATCGACTGCGTGTCGAACCCGTCCAGCAGCGCGATCACGAAGCAGAAGGCCGCCACGGCCCACCGCCTCGGCCCCATCGGCGGGTCCATGGTCTCCTGGACGCTCAGCGTCCGCGTGGCTGTCATCGTCGGCTCTCCTCCGGTCAGTGCGGGGAGGACGACGGCGTCCCCCCGGTTTCGCCTGTTCCCGAGGCTAGGTGGGGGCTTCTTGGGCGGTCCAATACTTGTTTGGGCGGGATTGATAGGGGGGCGGGAGGACCCGCGTTGGGCTGACCGCTAAGACGTGGGGGGCTGATTCGCTGCAGGTGAATTGAGCGACAGCAGCTCGAGCCGGTCCCGGAGCCTGCCGACTTCCGCCTCGAGATGGCGCTGGCGGACGGCCAGTTCGTCGAGCTGCCGCACGCGCTGCGCTTCGACGTGCCGGCCCAGCAGGAAGGCGGCGATCGCGATGCAGACCATGGCCACGGTTCCCCAGAGCGCCATGACCATGAAGTCGCCCGAGACGATGAAGGCGTTCTTGATCGCGAGGGCATCGTTGACGCCGGATTCCACGGTGCTCGCGAAGCCGTTCAGCGCGTTGACGATCCCATCGAACAGAGGGAGGCTCGGCGCGAGCTCCGGCACGTCGAAGGGGGCGTCCCTGCCGGCGGACCAGCGCACGTCCGAAGCGTGGCCCAGGATGTAGAACGCCGCCGCCAGGCTTGCCGCCGCGTAGGCGCCAGCGCCGGCCCGCAGGCTCTGCAGCGCTGCGAGGCCAGCCGGCCGCCAGTCCTTGCCGGACCTTCGTGCGGTGGGAGCGAGTAACTGCAGGGCCGCGACGGCGACGGTTGCGGCAACTGCCACGATCCACACGGCGGTGCGGAGGTCGTCGGTCCCCATGGTGCTCAGCACGTCCACTGCCCGCTCCTCATCCGAGTCTCCACCCTGTGGCGTTCGAGAGGATCCTAGTCGAGGGCCGCAGGCTCATCGATGCGGCAGGATCGGCCGCGTTGCGACTCGGAAGGGCCTCCCAGAATCGGCGGTGTAGTCCCACATCGATGGCAGATCCTGTGCCGCGGCCGGCGTGAGCCCGTACTGCTTCACGACCGATTTGAGGCCATGAACGCGTCGAAGTCGAACGGCTGCGGCTCGCCGCTGGCCTCGCCGGCGCTGAGAGCCGAGCGCAGGGCAGAGAGCCGGGCTTCCTGACCCTCCAGGAGCCTGAGGCCGGCCCGCACTACCTCGCTTGCGGACCCGTACCGCCCCGATGCCACCTCACGGGCGAGGAAATCGGATAAGTGGGAATCCAGGCTGATCGACGTGTTGCGTGCCATGGGAGCGAGGGTACCGGGGATTGTTATGGCACGGCAGGGATTCCGCGGGCTGGCCGTGACCACCGAGGTCATGTCCGCGGCGCTGAGCGCGACTCGGCCGCGATCACGTGCCGACTTTAGAGCGACTCTTCGGTCAGGCCGAACGCCTTGGAGACCTCTTCGATCGTGAATTTGCTGCGCAGCTTGCATGCGCTGTTCTGGTTGGCGAACATCCCCTGGCGCCACACGGCACTCTCGAGAGGAACGGTGTGGAGCCATCTGACTGGCACGATGTACTCGCCGACGTCACCGCTCTCGCTGTCACCGTGGGAATAGGAGGCCGTCACGGGCAGTGATCGGAAAGGCTGCTGTTGCCCGCCGAGGCTCAGAACCGCGTCATCCGCGGGCTGGGCGGGACCTTCGACAACTCCCACGCCGACGTACCCGCGCTGCGGCACGTGCACGAAGACCCTCGCCCCCTCAGGGAGGCTCTTCAACGTTCGTGAGTACCATTCACCGCCACCGGCTGAAACGAAGCCGAAGCGCTTGGCGTCGTCCCAATGCCTGTCCCTGCCTTCGCCGAACGCCACGTACCAGTCCCTGCCATTCCAGGAGGCCCGCGTTCCTGAGGTTCGAGACGCAGAGGGGGACTTCACCGCCGAGGCCTCGTCCACCACCCAAGTTCGCGCGAGATATTCGTGGTCGCCATCACGGAAGTACTGGAATTTCATGATGTTGATGGGAACCCCGTAGGACTGGTTGAGATACATGACGATGCGTTCAGTGGCGGTGTCGGTGTCGCTCGCCACCACCGTGAGCGAATGTGTGCCGTTCAGTTCGTCGGGGACAGGAGCGCCGTCGAAGCGCTCGGCGAAGGCCTCATCGAATAGCACAGCTGGATGGTTGACCGTGAAGATGTCGCGTATGTCGTCGTTCCCTAGCTCCTGCACCCAGGTCGCGTAGTCGAGGATCTGGGCGACCACGTCGCGGGGCGTCTTGTCCCGCTTGAGCTCAAGGATGTGGATATTCCCCTCAAGGTCGAGGCCGAGGACGTCCGCGAACTTCCCGTAGCGCGTGGGGACCTGATTGCCGATAAGGAGGAGCTTCGACCCCAGTATCTCCGGATCGTCGAGAATCAGCTGCTCCAGCCGCGACTCAAGGGGCATGGAGCCCGGGCGGATCCTTTCCGCCACCGTGTCGATCCTCCATAGCCCAACTTCAACTGGCACGGAGCCGCCTTCCTCTAGCGCTCGACGTCGTCTCTGGCATCAGGGTGCCGCAGGCAGGGTGCCCGTTTCCAGTGTTTGAGCACCCTCGGATGTGGATCACGTCAACCATTGCGTCCCGATGGGGGACCCGCTGCGGCCTAGGTGACATGGCTCATGTCTTCTTCGGATGCACATCAGGGTCGCTCGGGGTGCTCGAGTGATAACGGCGAAACTCGCATTACTTCACCTCCTCATGTTCGCCAGCGTGCAGCTCTGCACGCGTGACCGAATGTAGAAGGAGGGTCCGACAATCATGGACCGCGATCACGAACCGAAGTTTCGGCGGCCGCCTACTCGTTCGGTAGTTCTTCCGGATAGACATGTCCCAAGGCCTCGCCCAGCCCGTAGCGCCTGACGAGTTCGTGGGCTAGGGAGAGCGCGTCCGTCTTCCGTCTTTGGCCCATCTTCTCCAGAGCAAGCCGGGTGAGATCGGGGTCCAGCGAGACATGGTCCGCGAGGAATTGCGCAGGCTGCAGTACTTGGAGGGAAACTGGCAGGCGGCTTGAGGGGAAATCTCGCATGTTATGCGTGACGATGCACCCCGCGCCACCTATTACTGCTGCGGCCGCGCGACATGCTCGTCATTCGGATCCGGGAGGTTGAACGAGCCTTCGAGCGGTTCCCAGCCCGTCACGATGGCGTCTTGGAAGCTGTCCTCCATTCTGAGGACGAGGCGCCGTGCCCGGTTGCGGGCCTGTTCGCGTTCCAAGCCGCGGCGGCGAACACGGTCTATCGATGCCCGTACCGGCGGCCCACGGCCCGACGCGCTTCACGCAGCCGTTCGAGCATGGCTTCCAGGCCTTCCTCCTCTTCCAGTTCAACGCTCGTCGCGGCCAGCGCGTCGTACTGCTCTTGGCGTCGCTTCTCGCGATAGTCGAGCAGGTCGCGAAGCTGCAGCCGCCGGTGGGAACCGACGCGTTCGTAGGGGAGGGCGCCTCCTGCGAGGAGCCGGATCAGAGTTGGCCGACTCACGCCGAGAAGGTCGGCGGCCTGCTGTGTCGTCAGGGTGGTGGTCTCGGGCGTCACCGTCACGGCAAGCCCGTCGTCCATGGCCTCTGCGACCTTCTTGAGCACCGCGAAGATCTCGGGAGTCAGGGGAATGATGTCGTCCGGGCCAGGGCCGGACAGGGAGTAGCCGGTCTCTGCCGCGGCAGCGGGCGCGTCATGCTCATGCGAACGCACCGACGCAAGAATCATCCTGGCCGTGCCGGCGTCCGCGACGGTTGGAACGAAGGTTTCTCGGGTGAGCGTGCTGGCAGTCATCATCGCCCCTCTCTGAATGAAACATAACACCTTGCGATTCGTTCGGATAGTCACGGGTGAGCGGCTCACCGGCCGCAGCTGGCGCTCCGAGCAGAGAGCTACCCGTCCTCGGTTCCGGCGAGGTGTGCGACGGCGAGGAGGACGCCACGGGCAACAGCGGCCCGCAGCCGGTCGGGGACCTGAAGGGTGCCTGAGACGTCGAAGGCGACGAGTCCCGCGCGCTCGAGATTCCGCACGGTCCATACCGGCCCCCGGCCGAGCAGTGCGGGTGCTTGGACCTCGAGACCTTCGGGAGCCAGCGCACCCATCAGCTGGGCCAAGGACGGCTTGACAATGAACGCACCGTAGTTGCCCTGGTTCATGGGGGCGGCCAGCGTCGCTGCGACGAATATTCCTGCGACCGACTCGGCCAATTCGAGCGGCGGAAGCGCCTCGGCGCTCCACTCGGCGGCCAGGGGGCCGGGCCGGACGCTGGAGGAGTTGGTCCGGATGACTTCCGCGGCCAAGAGCGCCTCCCACCACTGGGCGAGCAGGGGGACGTCGGCCATCGAGAGCGCCTGTACCGGCTCGTCCTCGTCGCGGTAGTCGCCCACGCGCTTCGCGACCCCGACTGCCCGGACGCCCAGCATGCCCGCGACCTCCTTGATGTCCCCGCGGCGCACGCCGCCGGTCTGCGTCACCGGCCGGCCGGTGCCGAGCCACGCGAGCAGGTCCTTCACCGCGGCGATGAGCCGGGTCTGCGCGAGGGCGCTGCGGCGTGCGTGCGGACTGACCTTCTCCGCATCCTCCAGGATCGCATCGAGGGGGCTCGGCCCGGCGACGTCGTCGAGCGCGTCCTCGACGGCACCGTGCGCTTCCTCCCAACCGCCCGGGTCGTGGCCGGCCTCGAGGCGGAAGTGCACGTAGTCGTGCAGCGTCTCGAGCGCGGCGTCGAGCGCATCGGGGTTCTCGAGGTCGGAGTCGCGGAGCAGGTCGATGAGGGGCTCGACGTCGGCGGCCCGGCTCAGGTCCAGACGCTCGCCGCGCGCGATGCCCACCAGCATCTGCATCATGCCCAGCTCGTCGGCCACCGTGGGTGCGGCGATCGACGGCGCCTGCTCGAGCCACGCGCCGAAGCCCCGCTGCAGCGCGCGGTCCGCGGCCCGCGCGCTGCGGGCACCCTGTCCGGGAACAGCCCGGCGCGATCCTCTTGTACTGCCTGCCGCCCGTGGGCGCGTGAAGCTGCTTCCGCGCGGATGGGCGGAGGGGGCAGGGGGAAGGTCCTGGGTGTGAGGCAGGCCCCAGCCGGTGTCGACGAGCACCCGCCCCGCCAGCTCGCCCACCGATGCGCCCTCGCTCGCGGCGCGCGAGCCGAGGGACGCCGCAACAAGGAGCGCGGATCCCTCGAAGAGCGCCAGCCCTCCGTGCCGGTGCAGGCTCTTCAGCGAGTCGAACGCGCGCCCCTTGCGGGCGAGGGCGAGGACATCGGTCGCCGCAGCGCCGGCTGCGCGGTTCCACCGCGGCACGCGCGTGCCCGCGAGCGCGCGGCGCAGCCTCGGGTCGGTATGCCAGCCGTCGAGGAGCCCGAGGCTGACGCCGAGGACGTGCGAGATTGCCGGGGCATCGCCCGCTGGATCGCTCTCGACGCCTGCGACCACTGCGGCGGCCAGGTCTTCATCGCCCTCCGCGAGGGACTCGGCAAAGAGCCGCAGGACCGCGAGGGCTCCGGCACGCTGCGCGGCGACGGGCGTGAACAGCGCCAGGTTGTGGCGCTCGGTGGCGCGGGCGAGGGCAGCGTTGACCTCGCCGAAGTCGACGTCGTCGCCCAGGTTGTCTAGGTCGATCCCCTCGGCGGCGAGCAGCGGCGCGAGGTCATCCATCATCCGGGCCGCCATGCCAGGAGTCTGGACCACGCCCATCTGGGCCAGTCGGGCGGTGAACTCGGGATCGTCGAAGGGCGATGTCACCCGGTCAAGGCTACGCGGTGCGGGGGTCGGCCGCCGCGATTAGCCTCGGGCTTTCATGGGGTGGCGCTGGTGGCTGCGACCTGAACTGCGAAAGGTGCCTCTGATCTGGGAAAATGCTGTTGTCTACGCAGCGTTCCGACCAGCTCGAGGAGGCACCTTTCTGGTGCAGAAGTCTACCTGTCCCTATCCGGCTGTGCTCGTGGACGGCAACGGCTTCGGAGTTGTCTCCCAGGCCGGCGGGATCGTCCTGACGGAGACGGTGCGCGCCAGTGGCCTCGCGGCGGGCCTTTCTACGGCGTTGAGGCCATGGCGGAAGCCGCTGTCCCGGCATGATCCGGGCAAGGTCATCACCGATCTGGCCCTGTCGCTGGCGATGGGCGGGGACTGCCTGGCGGATGTGGACCGGGTCCGTTCCCAGCCGGGCGTGTTCGGCCCGGTCGCTTCGGACCCGACGGTCAGCCGCGTGATGAAGGCCCTGTCCGGGCAGCAGCCGGCAGAGGCGCTCAAGGCGATCGCCACCGCGCGAGCCGCGGCCAGAGCCCATGCCTGGTCCCTGGCCGGGGAGCAGTCCCCGGCCCATGGCGCCACGGCGCGGGATCCGCTCGTGGTGGACCTGGACGCAACCCTGGTCACCGCGCATTCGGAGAAGGAGCACGCGGCCCCGACGTGGAAGAAGGGCTACGGCTTCCACCCGCTCACGGCGTTCCTCGACCACGGCGCCGACGGGACGGGCGAGCCGCTCGCGGTGCTGCTGCGGCCCGGGAACGCGGGCTCGAACACCGCCGCGGACCACATCACCGTCACGAGGCAGGCCCTCGCGCAGCTGCCCAGGGGGTTCCGGTCCGGGCGGAAGGTGATGATCCGGACCGACTCCGCCGGCGGAACGAAGGACTTCCTGCACTGGCTCACCGGTGCGCGGCAGAACCTGGGCTACACGGTCGGGTTCCCCATCGGCGCCCAGCTGGAGTGCGCGCTTCCCCGCATCCCGGAGGAGGCGTGGGCCCGGGCCTACAATTCCGACGGGCACGAGCGCGACGGGGCCTGGGTCGCCGAGGTCACCGGGATGCTGGACCTGTCCGGCTGGCCGGAGGGCATGCGGGTCATCGTCCGGCGGGAGGTCCCACACGTCGGGGCGCAGCTGCGCATCACGGACCTGGACGGGATGCGCTACACCGCCTTCGCCACCAACCAGGCCAAGGGCCAGCTCGCCGACCTCGAGGTCCGCCGCCGGCTGCGCGCCAGGTGCGAGGACCGCATCCGCGGCGCCAAGGACACCGGCCTGTCGAATCTGCCCCTGCACGCGTTCGACGCGAACACCCTGTGGTGCCACCTGGTCATGCTCGCCGCCGAGATCACCGCCTGGGCCCAGATGCTCGCACTCCACGGGCACAACGCACGCCGCTGGGAGCCCAAACGACTCCGTGCCAGGATCTTCGAGACCGCCGCGCGGATCTCCCGGCACGCGCGGCGCACCGTCCTGCACCTGGCCGCGGCCTCGCCGGAGACGCCGCTGATCCTCACGGCACTGGGCCGGCTCGCACTCCTGGCCCCGCCCTAGCCGCGCGAGCGTGGACCCAGCAGCGACGAGACAGGAAGAGCACCAAGCGTGCGAGCAGTGGAACCCGCACCGACCACCCGCCACGGTCAGCGGGCAGAACTGTCGCACCCCCATGCCAGAATCCACACAGTCAGGCAGACGGTAAGCCCTGACACTCAGCCAACCAGCCACGCTGAAAGATCGAGGCTAGCGACAGACTGAGGTCCTAGAAGACTTGGTCGAGGCGCCACCGACCCTGGAGAGGAGGCTGCTCCTTCGCACCATGAAGAAACGGGGGAACGAGATCGAGATCCGCTCACTGCCGGCACCACCACAATCAGGGTCGAGGCGAAGGCCACTCCCGCTGAAACGCGAAACGTCGGAGGCCGCCGCTAAAGTACGAGAGGAGGATGCTGGCGCCTGGTCACTTCGCGTGACTCCACGCCTAGTTGCCAAGCAGAGATGCTTCGACTGTGACTCCAGGAGTCTGAGTGTATTCCAAGGCATACGGGGCATGCATCGCAGACTCACGCCATGCAACTTCCAACTCGAAAGGGGGATCGGTGGACCAGCCCGCCGTCAGATTCCGATTCATCGACCTATTCGCGGGGCTCGGTGGGTTCCACGTCGCACTCAGGGACCTCGGTGGCCAAGGGGTCTTCGCGGCCGAATGGGAACCCACCCTGAACACGCTCTACGAGCACAACTTCGGCATTTCGCCGTGGTCTGACGTGAACGAGTTGGACTCGGATGAGGTGATCGCTCAGATGATTCCGGACCACGATGTCCTCACAGCGGGGTTCCCATGTCAGCCCTTCTCGAAGGCAGGGGAACAACTCGGCTTCGAACACACGCTGCAGGGCCGGCTCTTCTTCAAGGTGTTCGATATTCTCAGTGTGAAGCGCCCCCGGCGCTTCATTCTGGAGAATGTCCCGAACATTCTCCAGCATCGTGGCGGACAGACTGCAGCAACGATCGTGGCAAAGCTCGAAGGTCTTGGGTATGAGGTTCAGGTCCATCGTCTCTCTCCGCACCAGTTCGGCATTCCGCAGGTTCGGGAGCGGGCCTATTTCGTCGGATCGCTAGACGGCCTCAACGCTTTCGAATGGCCGACGGAGTTCGAAGAGTCGACCAGTATCGCTTCGGTACTGCACCCCGACGCTCAGGCTTCGCGCGATATCCCTGAGCAGACTTTGCGGGCCATAGACATGTGGGGTGACTTTCTGAGCCGCTCACCCGCTACAGTCAAGTTGCCATGGTTCCCCATCTGGTCAATGGAGTTCAGGGCGACCTATCCGTTCGAGACCACGACCCCACCGAAATCGTGGGCCCGTCGTCGCCCACGCGAACTCGACGGATTTGCTGGTTCATTCGGTTTCCCGCTCGAGCGGCTTAGCATCCGAGAGCAGCGTAGACTCATCCCGAGCCACTCGGGCCGCGATGGCGATATAGAGTTTCCCGTGTGGAAGCAAAAATTCATCCGCCAGAATCGCGAGTTCTTTCTCACCAACCGCAAGTGGATCGAGCCCTGGCTAGACAAGTGGCAGCCTTGGGAACTTCCGTCCAGCTTCCAGAAGTTTGAGTGGAACGCACAGGGCGGAGTGCGCGACATCGACGAGCACGTGCTACAAGTGCGCGCCTCCGGCATCCGGGCGAAGCGGCCGGTGACCGCTCCGAGCCTGATTGCGATGACAAACACGCAGGTTCCGATCCTCGGGGCGAACATATCTCGCACCGGTAAGCGTAGGTACATGACGCCGGAAGAGTGCGCGGAGTTGCAGAGTCTGGGAGGCATCGAGTTGCCGGAGAGCGACCTCCAAGCCTATAAGGCTCTTGGCAATGCAGTAAATGCGAGCGTAGTCAGGGCCATTGCCCACCCGTTGCTCGCAGACCTCCGTCCGGCCAAGAAGAACGCGGCGCACCCACAGGCAGCATAGTCTGAGGCGACGTGGAGAACAGGAGTTTCTGATGGAGACATACAGCATCGACGAGGCCGAGGATGACCTTCCTGAGGAAGACTCCCGCGGGCAGCTGCATGGCCGGATCGCCGAACTGCTCGCCGAACTGTCTGAGGCGACGGATACGCCCAAGGGTGTTGAACCTTGCGCTGCGTTCACCCCGGACGATGTCAGCTTTGACTCAGATGAATGGATGTCCCGTCTGACGGAGATTCAGGGCTGGCTCCATTTTGGTGAAGACTTGTCGACCTCTGATCCAGCGGCATTTGCGGCGAGTCTGGTCGAAGCTCTCGGCTTTGAGGCCCAGGCGGAGGGGATTGCCTCAGCAGACGGTATACCTCGGTTGACGGAGGCGGCGCTCGAACGGCTAAGCGAGCGTGCTGAACTCGCGGCCCGGATTCAGCAAGCCTTCCTCGAGGAACTCGAGGCTGAGGGTGGCAGTCAGGCGTCTGCAACTGCAATTTGGGCCGAGGCCTGGTTGACCGAGGAGGACACTAGCGCGGACGAGGTTGCCCCTGAGCCGGTGAAGGCGGAGGCCGACGTCTGGAACGTCTCGGATCTGGCAGGCACGGACTTGAACCTTAACCCCTCTTACCAGCGCGGCGACGTTTGGCGGACAGGTGACCGGCAGGCTCTGATCGAGTCGGTTATCCGAGGGATCCCGCTGCCGTCGGTCATCCTGCTCCGGACGGGGCCAAACACACCGCACGACGTCGTTGATGGCAAGCAGCGCTTGACCGCCCTCCTACGCTTCGTCGGCCAACACCCTGTCGCACTGTCCAAGGTCAAGGAGGCGGCCGCGATGCACCCGGAGGCCGACTTTTCCAGGATGTTCGCCGAGGACTACCCTATGTTCCGCCGGGCATGGAAACGGTACATGGGCGAGCCTCTTACCGCGAAGCTGGAGGATGACTACTACTTCCCATTTAAGCTCCGCAACGATGACAAGGGCGGGCTCGTAGGTTCCGAATTGGAGCCTCTGCGCGGCCAGTATTACACGCAGATCAGAGACCGCGTCGTCAATGTCGCGGGCCAGCAGGTGACAATCACTACTCTTTTCGAGAAGAGGCCAAAGTATCGGGTTCCGGTGATTGTGTACGACGAGGAGACCACCCAGCGCCAGATTCATGAAGTGTTCAAGCTCTATAACAAGCAAGGCATGCACCTGAACGCGGAGGAGATCCGCAACGCGGTCTATCACGACGTAGAACTCACGCGTGCGATTCTCGTCGCGGCCGGCGACGTGAGCGCGCGCAGTAGCATCGCTGAGGTCGCCCCGTCTCTCGTCGGCGTCCCGGGCGTTCCTGAGCTTGGGAAAACCCTCCGCGACTACGGCTTTGGGGAGGCGCGTTATCGTCGCACCAAGGTGCTCGGCTGGATCGTCGCTGTGCTGTTGGGCGACTCACAGGGGAAGTTGCTGCCCTCGACAGCTCGATACACCGACATGCTGCTCGAAGACGTCCAGGAAAAAGACTCGCACCCGTTGCGCGACAAAGCCCGCATCGCGGACCTGTTCGGCTGGATTGCCCGGGCGGCGGATCTCCACGCGGCACACGACGAGCTCTGGCCAGACCAGTTCCGCGGAGACGGCAAGAACGGTAAGTGGCAGGATCTCCAGTTAGTCGGCTCGCTGGTTGGCGTGGCGATTGCCACTGCCGGAGCACCCACCGAAGTCGAAGAGCGGATTGAAGCGTCGGCCGAGGCGATCCGCTCGGCGGCGTTAGACGAGTGGAAGCGCCCCGAGAAGACCCAGACGCGCACCCAGTGGGACTACATCGCCAAAATCGCCCAAGGCGTCGTCAAGAAACTGGACATTGACATCTCCACAGCGTCGGAGGCGATCAGAGCGCGGTATGGCTCATCTGGCGTCGAGTCGCTCCTCGGTTCGATCCTCCCGCCGAAAGACAGGTAGTGGCGGCATGACGGGTGACGCAACAGAGCGGGTGTACTTCGATGCACCGACATCGACGGCGAAAGACAGTTTTTGGTGGGATCGATACGGCGCAGAGTTGACGGCACTGACATCGACCGCGCGTGGAGCACTACAGACCGACTGCGCCTACATCCTCGATCGCGGAATCTTCGGGTCGGGCGAACCGAATGCGGCTACGTGGCCCGTGAACCGGACACGTACCGGGCTGGTCATGGGCTCCGTTCAGTCCGGCAAGACCGCTTCGATGTTCGGCGTGACTGCACTCGCCCTCGACCGCGGCGTCAATATCGTCGTCATCCTCGCCGGGAGTCGGTTGTCTCTATGGCGACAGACATACGAACGCTTGGGCGAGCAGCTGGACGCCGGAGAAGACAGCGCAGCGAAGATCACTCGCCGTCTCCTATGCCCCGCACGCGGCGTCGCGCTCTCCGGGGCGTCGACGTCGCTTCAGGATACGTACCGACTCTCCTCCGCGCAGGTTAGACGCAAGCTTGCCCAAGGCAGACCGCTGATTGTCGTCGCAATGAAGCAGGCGAACCACCTCTACGCGCTTGGGAACATGCTGCGCGACAGTGTCTTTGATGCGGTGGGGGAACTCGAGCACCCTGTGCACATGCTGGTGCTCGACGACGAAGCCGACGACGGCTCAGTACTCGATGCTGCCGTAGAGGCAGGGCAAGATCCCCTATCCCCGAACCTCAAACAAATTCCCCGAGCCATCGCGGACCTTTGGGAGCCTCGCGCGGGTGATGCCCCGTCCAACCTCTACACCACGTACGTTGGTTATACGGCGACTCCGCAGGCGAATCTGCTGCAGGAGGATCACAACCCGTTAGCCCCACGGAACTTCGTGATCTCGCTGCGAACGCCGCTTGACGTCGGGCACCCGGTCGATCCCGCTCGTAGTGCGCCTAGGACATCGACCTACCCCGAGCCGGCCGGTATCGACTACTACTACACAGGAGGCGAGGTCTACTATGCGCGCGGGGCGTCGGCGCAGCTTTGCATAGAACTCACCGGCCGTGCCGATGACGATCTAGGAGAGGCAGTCCGCGCGTTTCTCGTTGCCGGTGCCATCAGGCATCACCGAACTGTTGGAGCGTCAGGTCCGTATTCCCTGGCGGATGCTGACTTCGATACACGCGGCGCGGCATTGTCGGCGTCGCCGGAACCGCACTCGATGCTCTTTCATCCAGCTGCGGACATCGAGCGGCACTTCACCGGCGCCGAGGACATACTGCTCTGGGCCGGTATCAGCGACCGTGCTGCGGCGCGCGAACTGCTGAGATCAGGCGACGCTCGCTTGCCTGCCAGTCTGATTTCAAAGATGCTCGGCGAACAGTCGCTGTGGGAGGCTTGGATCGACAGATACCGTCATTCGTCCGCCGAGATCGCCACCGAGTTCAACCTCTTTAACCCGCGCACGATCCCAGATTGGCCTGTGGTCCGGCAGATTCTCGAGACTGAGATTATCCCTGGGACACGGGTCTCGGTCGTTAACAGTGACCCCAATGCCGACGACCGTCCCGAATACAAGCCATCCTTCGAGGAGACCACCGGGAGGTGGCGCGCGGGGCGGGACTTGTCCACTATCTTTGTCTCCGGCAATGTGATGTCCCGCGGGTTGACCCTCGAGGGGATGACAACTGCGCTGTTCCAGCGAGGGTCGAACAACCCGTATGCGGACACTCAGATGCAGATGCAACGTTGGTTCGGTTACCGCGGCAAGTACATCGAGTTGTGTCGGGTGTTCGCCGCCCGCCAGCAGATCGACCTCTTCAGCGCGTACCACGACATCGACGAAGCCCTACGCGAGGGGATTGCCGCGAAGATGACAGGGGAGGCCCCTTCTCCGGTAGTCCTCCATGGCATGGGCTTCCTCGCAACCGGAAAGATCGCAAACCTCGGCCGCACGCCGCTCTGCCCGAGTTCGAGGCCGTTCGTGACTCTCATCAACGACGGCCAGGCACCCGACCCGAACGCGCAGCTCGTCGCCGATTTATTCGCGGCCGAGCCGTCGTCGGACGTGACCGTTGGCCGGACCAGGGGGCGTGCGCTCGACGACACCTTATCGCTCACTGAGGCTGCTGATCTTCTTGACCAACTCGTCTTCGACTCATATCGCCCCGGCAGAGATAACCGTCTGGGCGAGCTTTGGGATCAGGTTCAGACTCGCGTCTCGGCCACTCTCCCGCCGTTGCCGAGCGACACGTGGCTGTACAACCCACCGGGGCCGTCCGAAGGCGAACCCTCTCTCGTGCGGCTCGACTGCCCATACGCGATCCCGGCGTACCTTCGCCTCTGGGAGGCGTGTCTCACCAGGCCGGTCCGCGGGCTCTTCGTTATCGGCGAGCCGTCCGGCCGTTGGTCCATGGCCGATCTTCGGAACAAGCAACGGCACCAACCGAGGTTCACGGTGGGCATCCGTTACGGAGCAGGGGACCCGATCAAAGACGGCCCACTCGCGGAGCTGGGCTTCAGCATCCCAGCGACCCAGAAGCGTGTTGGGATCGAGGGTGAACTCGAGACGACATGGGGCGCGAACGATCCGAGTGCAGGCCCGCATGGTTACCGCGGTGACGAGTTCTTCGACTACTACCATCGAGGGGAGCCAGTACCGCTGTTGAGCGGGAGCGCGCCATGGCGGCCCGCCGGATCGCATGGTCAAATTCTGTTCTACGTGAACCAGTTTCCCCAACAGCCGCACCCTGCCGTGACGGTTGGAATATGCATTCCGGCGGGTGGGCCCGAGCAGTTTGCGGCGACTCGCACCGGATCGCTGGTTGCGGGGTGAGAAGGAGGCGTCCTTGACGACTTACGAGGCAGTGCTTCAGTTGATCGAAGACGTGCCGAGCGCGGCATCTGCCGGTCACCGCGACGTGAGGTGGTTGACGGGCGCCCGTGTGGTCGGAGTCGCGCGGGACCACGACGGCCACATTGAAGTGTTCCTAGCAGGAGTTCGGCTGAGCCCTGGTTCTAGCGCGGTCAGGGACGCAATAGAGTTCCGCGCCTGGCATCGGGAAGGAGCCCCCTCGTTCGACGCCAGCAGGCTCCTATTCCCCTCGTTCAGTTACTTCGATCAGGTCGCGGCGTTCATCTGCGCCGAGTTGCTGCGGTGCGGCGCTGACGTGTCCCTGAGGCAGGCATTCGCTCAGACCGAGCCGATCATCGAACTGGCTATTCAGAGACTCCGCCTGTCGAACCAGGTCATCCTCGGTTTAGCCGGCGAGCTTCTCTTGCTTGACGCTCTGTGCCGCCAGGCCGCCGATGAGCAGGTGGCCCGGATCGCCGGGTCATGGGACGGTTGGAAGAGGTCATCGCGGGACTTCTCCTGGGGCTCCACCGGCATCGAGGTGAAGGCCACAACCCGGAGCGGTTCCTCGCATCTCGTCGAGGGGGTCCATCAAGTCGAGCGGAGCGATGGCTCCGATGGAGGGGCGCCGGAGGAACGGCTGTTTCTGGTGAGCATCGGTTTGCAGCTCGCGGCCCCTGGGGATAACGCCTTCACGATTACGCACTTGGTGGAGCGAATCATCGCGCGCATAGAGGGAGCAGGGGGCGGCGGATCAGTTGCCGACAACTTCCTCGCTCATGTCGCCGAATACGGCGCGAGTTCGGGCGCCGGATACCAGCACAGCACCCAGATGCCCGACCCCTCCTACACGACACCGTTCCTTACGAGCTTCTTCCGTGCGTATGACATGTCTGACAGCGCTGTCGAGGTGCTGCGCAGGGGCGACGTCGCGGTTCGCCATCATGTTGACGTCAACTCTGTGAGATTCCGCGTGGAATTGCCGATAATTGCAAGTCTAGGCAACCCCATCGTGGGTGCGAATCAGGTGGCACGGGCCATCCTTGGCGCTGCATAGGCTCAAGCTGTAGGGGTGTTCACCCGGAGAATTCCGCGATGTAGGTGAAACTGCGTAGGTGAAACTGCTTCGCAAGTTCGGCCACGCTGAGCCGCTGCGCGGGCTGTCGTATTCGCGGTTCAGTGGGAATGGCCACCATGCTGCCCAGTCTGCGGACGAATTGCTGACGCCGCAGGCTCGCCGCAGGATTGCCGCGTTTTCCTGAATCGCCCCGCGCTCGCCCGCGATCATGGATGACGGCCGACCACTCGTTCTTGGGGGACACCTTTCCATGCCTGACCTGCCGTCTCTGCTCCACCCGCGCCCGACTGCCCGCCAGCGCGTCCTCGCCGCGTCCGCCTGGCTGGCGGCTGCGCTTGCCGCCTTCGGGATCGGCACGGTGGCGACGCCGCCCGCCCACGCTGCCAGCTCGCCGTCGTCCGTCTACACCGCGCCCAACCCGCAGCCGGCCTACGGCGCCACCGCCAGCGAGGTCCTCGCGACGCTCGAGGTGAAGGGCCGCGCCCCGAAGACGGGCTACGAGCGCTCCCAGTTCGGGTCGGGCTGGGTGGACGTGGACCGCAACGGCTGCGACACCCGCAACGACATGCTCAACCGGGACCTGACGGGGATCGTCTACGTCAACAGCGTCCCCTGCAAGGTCGCCTCCGGCACGCTCGCCGACCCCTACACCGCCACCACGATCGCCTTCCTGCGCGGCACCACGACGAGCGACGACGTCCAGATCGACCACGTCGTCGCGCTCTCCGACGCGTGGCAGAAGGGCGCCCAGCAGCTCACCTACGAGCAGCGCGTCGCCTTCGCCAACGACCCCCTCAACCTCCAGTCCACCGACGGGCCGACCAACCAGCAGAAGGGCGACGGCGACGCCGCCACCTGGCTGCCGCCGAGCAGGGCCTTCCGCTGCGAGTACGTCGCCCGGCAGATCTCCGTCAAGGCCACCTACGAGCTCTGGGTCACCCAGGCCGAGCACGACGCGATGGCGCTCATCCTCACCGACTGCCCCGGGCAGCCGGCCCCGACCAACCAGACGTCGCCGGACGCTGCCCTCGAGCCGGCGCCCGAGCCCCAGCCCGCCTCCGAGCTGCCGCTCGTCACGCCCGGCGCCTACTGCAGCACGGAAGGGGCGCTCGGGGTCAGCTCCACCGGCGTCGTGTACACGTGCAAGACGTCGGAGACGGACGCTCGGCTGCGCTGGCGGCAGTAGGGGCGGGATGGGCGGCTGCCTTGCGGGAAGGCGCTGCACGCGTCATTGCGGGGGCAGCGGGGCTGCGCGACCATCGTCGTATGGGTGCCGATACGCCTGTCTCTGTTGAACTGAACCTCCCCCAGGCCGTCCTGCTCCTGGCCACCAATGACACCGACGGGAGACCCGAGGTGCCCGTGTTCGCGCTGCGGACCGCGGTGGCGGGCGCCGTGCTCGCCGAACTGCATCTGCTCGGGGCGGTCGAGCTGCAGGGGAAGCACGTTCGCGCCACGGGCCGGGTGCCGATGACGGACTTCCAACACGAGCTCGAGGTCATCCGCGACAAGTCCCGCCCCCACACTCCCAAGCGCTGGGTCGCCATGTTCGAGGGCCGCGCCCAGGTGCAGCGCGTCTACGAGGGGATGGCATCGCTGGGCATCCTCGAGCCCATCGGCGAAGGGCGGGCGGGGCGGTTCCGGGCCAGGCGGTACGCGGAGAAGGACCACGCTCCGAGGGCGGCGCTCCTGAACGAGATCGAGCAGGCGCTCGGCGGGACGCCGTCGCCTGCCGTGGCCTCCGACTCCTCCGGTGTGGGGGCCGAGGCTGGGATGGGGGCCGGCGCCGGCGCCACCGAGGCGCACACGGCCGACCACGGGAAGGCCGCAGCGGCCCAGGCCCGGGTCACCGCCCTCATCGCCCTGCTCGAGGCGAGCGGGCTGCTGGCCAGGCTCCTCCCGGCGGCGGACAAGACCTGGGCCGACGAGATCGCGAAGGACTACTGGCCGGCCCGTGCGGTGGAGGACGAGCTCCGCCTGATCAGGATCGCGGAGGAGGAAGCCCCGACCCTCTGACGGGCAGCTCTGACGCGCGGCTACGCCGCCTGCCGCAGGAACCGCCGGAAGGCGCCGAGCATCGCCTCGGAGGGACGGTGCAGAGCGCTGTGGTTGGCCCGCGGGACCACCATGCTGGTGCTCCCCGGGAGCGACGCCGCCAGGCCCGAGGCGATGGTCCGGAAGTACGCGGGGCTGCGCGCCCCCGCCAGGAGCAGGAGGGGGACCGCGATGCCGGCGTACCGGTCAGCGGCCGCGCGGCTGCTGTCCAGCAGCGCGATCTCCTGGGCGAGGGCCGGCACCATCTCCTTCCACGCGTGCCCGTCCCGAGTGAGGTGGGACGTGGCCCACACGAGCGCCCGCGCCGCCGAGTCGGGCAGCGGCACCCGCGCCATGACCGGGTCGATCTCGCGCGAGAAGACTGTGACGGCCCCGACGTGGTCCCCTCTGGCCGAGGCCGCGACGAGTGCGGGAAGCGTGCTCGTGGGAAGGCATCCGTCGATGTTGACGGCGGCGTCGTAGACGGCGACCCGGCTCACCGGCAGGCGCAGCGCCGCCTCCAGGGCGATCCCGCCGCCGAAGCTGTGCCCGAGGACCACCGAGCTGCCCGTCGCGTGCAGGACCGTGTCCAGGTCCTCCAGCTCGGTCTCCATGGAGTAGTCCTCCGGCTGCGGGGGCGACCCGCCGCGGCCCCGGCGGTCGTACACGTGGACCGGGACGGTGGCCGAGAGGCTGCGGGCGAACCTCTCGTAGACGGCCGTGCGGGTCAGGCTGCCGCCCGCGAGGACGGCGCCGGGGCCGGTGCCGTAACTGTAGACGCGCAGTGAGCCGCCTGCGGTGCCGATCGACCGGATATGGGGGGCAACCATGGCGGCCTTCTTCCTCGAAGACTGCGCCCCCAGCTGCGACAGCGTGCGGACATGATAGACCCGGCCCGGCCGCGCGCATAGATGCCGCGCGCCCCGCGCCGTCAGTCCTCAGGAAGGGGCGCTCCCTCGGTGCCCTGCCGAGAGGAGAGCGTGTTCTCGCTCAGCCGTGAGCCCCACGAAGGCGCCGAGCTCCTCGAGCGCTCGCGGCCTGTTCGGCAGCGTCCACGTGAGCTGGGGCGACCGGACGATGACGGCGCGCCACATTCCGCGCGAGATGGCCACGTTGATCCGGTTCCGGTTGAGCAGGAACTCGAGCCCCCGCGGGGCATCGCCGGGGGAGGAGCAGCCCATCGAGACGACCACGACCGCGGCTTCCTGGCCCTGGAACTTGTCCACGGTCCCCACCCGGACGCCGCTGTGGCCGGCGGCTTCGAGCGCGTCCTTGATCAGGTTCACCTGGGCGTTGTAGGCGGCCACCACGAGGACGTCCTTCGGCCCGAGGTCCCGGGACCCGGTACCGTCGTGCCACCGCAGCCCGAGGTGGCGGCGGACCTGTTCCACGACCTCCTCCGCCTCCTCGGGGGAACTGGTCCGGTTTCCCTCATGCTCGACGAACACGGTCTCGACGCCGGCCGGCACCCCGTCAAGCCTCCTGCGCTCCACGGCGCGGGCTGGCTCGAGCTTGCCGTCGTAGGCCAGTCTCGAGACGGCGGCGCACAGTTCGGGCGCCATGCGCCACGACTCCGCGAGGAAGTATCCGAAGCGCGGTGGGAGCACCGCCGCGCCGTCGGCCAGCCAGCCGAGCGCCGAGGTGTCCACGGGCGCCGGATGCGTGCCCTGGCTCACCTGCGGCAGCTGCTGCGGATCGCCCAGAAGCAGGAGCCGGGAGGCGGCCCTACTCACGGCAACGGTGTTCGCGAGGGAGAACTGGCCGGCCTCGTCGATCACCAGCAGGTCCAGTGACCCGGCGGGCACGTGCTGCCCAGTGAGGTTCCATGCGGTCCCGCCGATGAGGCAGCCGCCCTCGCCTGCGACCAGCGCGCCGACGGCCTCGATCCGGTCGTTCTCGGTTGGCCACGGGACTGGGCAGGTGGCCCGGTCTTCGCCGTCCTTGACCTTCTTCGCCACGAGGTGCGCTGGGACGCCAGCCTCGACCGCCTTGCACAGGACGTTCTCGATCACGGCATGCGAGTTGGCGACGACGCCGACCTTCCAGCCCTCGGCTACGAGAGCCGCGATGACTTTCCCGGCGGTATAGGTCTTGCCGGTCCCGGGCGGTCCCTGCACGGCCAGGTAGGAACGGTCGAGGAGCCGGATGGCTTCCGAGATCGTCTCCCACCTCTCACGGCCGGCGGCAGCCTGGGGGAGTCCCGACGGCGTCCGCGGAGCCGAGCGGCGCAGGATGTCCATTCCCGGCTGCTCGAGCATGCGCGGCAGCGCCGCCGCTGCCGCAGTCGCCAGCTCGGCCTGCGCCGCCTCGATGGACTTGGTGTCGAAGGGCCGGCCCTCACTGAGGACGACGGGGAGCTGCGGATACGCTCCCCCCTTGGCAAGGCTCACCTTCTCCCTGATCACCATGACGTCGCACTCGCCGTCGTGGGAGACCTCGAGGACCTCCGTGTCGAACCACCCGTTCCGGCCCTGCCCCGAGGCGTCGGTCGGCTCGAGGCCCAGGGGCAGCGGCTGGTTGAAGGCGCGGAACCACCCCTTCGAGCCCGCGCGGAAGTCCGAGCCAGGGGTGATCCGGCCGGACAGCCGGGCGGTCCGGGCCACGCTCTTGGCCACCGGGGCCCAGTCCTCGACCACCTCCGCCCGGTCCACGACCATGACGTTCCGCTGGTCCTCGAGCTCGTCCAGCGGCCGCTCGAGCCGGTCGAAGTGGGCCCACCAGAAGGACTTCTTCTCGCGCGGGTGGAACCGCACGGCGGCGGCGAGCAGCTCGAGCGCCGTGTCGTCCGCTGTCGGCTCCCAGTCCGCCCGCTCGGCACGGCGCTCCAGGTACGCCAGCAGGGGAGCCTCGGCGCCCACGGGAATCTCGGCGCCCAGATCTGGCTCCGCCCGTTCGGACTCCTCCACGGACGCCGGCGCCGCCGAGCCGAGTTCGCGCAGCCACTCGTCCAGGCGCAGGGTCGAGACGCAGTCGTCCCGGTTGTAGTCGAGGATGTCCCGCAGGAGCCGCTCGGCCTCGGCCTCGTCAGCCTCCTCCCGCGCTTGGGTGAACTGTTCGTACAGGTCCACGCTCGAAGCCGCCGTCTGGACCACCCCGGTCCGAAGGTTGTCTCCCATGTACAGGGGTTCGAGCTTCTTGATCGAGTACGAGCGTTCCGAGATGCGCACGCTCTCCCGGACCGTCGCGTAGAGGTCCACGAGGAGGCCCTGGCGCAGCCAGCAGTCGATCTCCGCCTCGCGGACGCCATGCCGCACCGAGAGCTTCCGCAGCGCGGTCTTCTCGTACGCGGCGTAGTGGTAGACGTGGAGCCCGGGGTAAGCGGCGCGGCGGGCCTCCGCGTAGTCCACGAAGTCCTCGAACGCTTTCTTCTCCTCGGCCAGGCTGTGCGCGAGGAACGCCCGGAAGGTCGGCTCGCCGGCGGCGCCCTGCGGACGCTCGACGACGCCGAACAGGTACTCGAGGCCCCACGCCCGAGTGGTGGGGTCCTGCCACAGAGGGTCGCCCTCGAAGTCGAAGTAGATGTCGCCCGGGTCGGACGCCGGGAGCGACCCGATGCGGTGGGTCGGAAGAAGGCTGTACCGCAGCGGGTGGGCGGGAACGTCGTCGTGCGCCGGGACGATGACGCCTCCGTCGCCCGCCTCGGCGCCGGACTGGAGCCGGGCCTGCGCGCGCAGGCGCTCGAACGTCTGGTCCTGGGGGCGCGGCTCGGCGGCCGCGAGGTCCGCAACGGTGCGGATCCCGTCGGCGCGCAGCTTCTTGCGCCGCTGGACGCTCATCCCGGCCACGAGCAGCACATCGCCCGCCGCCTCCGCCTCCGCGGAGCAGTACTCGCAGCGGCCGCAGGCGTGCACGCCGTCGGCCTCCCAGGCGGCAGGCCCGAGCTGGGCGGCATGCCTGTCGACGAGCTCCTCGAAGCGCGCGCGCCGTTCCCTGTAGACGGGCAGGAGGTCCGGCAGGCGGAAGGACTCCTCGGCGTCCGTCCCGAGGATGAGCGTCACGGTGTCCGACGGCGGGAAGCCGGCCCGGGCGAGCTGGTCGCCGTAGGCGGCGAGCTGGAGCAGCGCCGTGACCTTCGCGTGCCGGGCGAGCTTGGTGTCGAAGACCTGGTACCTGCCCCCAGGGTCCTTGACGAGGAAGTCGGAGCGGCCGTGGAAGCGGCCGTCGAAGAACGACGCCTGGAAGACGACGTCGGCACCGGCGGCGAGTGCGGCGAGGCTCTCGGCGTGCTTGCCCTCCAGCGAGGCGCGGTCCATGCCCTCGCTCGGGACGATCTCGGCCACGCCTCCGGAAGCGCCCGGCGTCCACGGCCCGTACTCCTCGCGGAAGCGTCCGAGGACCCGGAGCTCGTGCACGTCGCCCAGTCGGGCAGCGCGGGCCTGCATGGGATCGTCGACGTCGACCTTCTCGGCCCGGCCGAGCTTCGCGTCGAGGATGCGCAGGGCCTTGAACTCGCATTGCGCGGCCGTCACGAGGTCGCTGGCCGAATACCCGAGGACGCGTGCGCCGTCGGCTCCCTCGAGGAAGAACATGGAACCCCCATCTGTAGGCCTGTTCACACTCTAGGCAGGCCCGCCGACAGTTCTCACCCCGCAATTGTTGAGTTGAGCGGGGTGAACGGACGCCGCACCCTGCTCAATCCAACAATTGCGGAGGGCGAGGGCGCAGATCTCACAAGAGACGGCCCGCTGTTGTCTTTTCATCATTCAAATACGAATAATGGACCCGGTATTCGTTGTTCGGGGGGCATCATGCTCGCCCAATCCGCGTTGGCACATGCGCAGTTCGAATCCATCCACCCCTTCACCGATGGAAACGGGCGCATCGGCCGGGCGCTCATCAGCGCGGTGCTGCGGAGGCGTCGGCTGGCGAGCCGAACTGTGACCCCTATCGCCTCGGCCATGGTGGCTGACGTGGACCGCTACTTCGGACGTGCTGGACGAGGTCGACCGCCTCGCCTCACGGCTGAGGCATCCCTCGACGTTCTAGTCCATGCTCGCGTGCAGCCGGGCCAGGGCCCATAGTCCAGCGCCCTCGCCGCTCTCCCCCTACGCGCCGCCGCGGTGCTGCCGCAGCACGTCGATGCGGGCGCGGTACTCGGCCTCGTCGATCTCGCCGCGCGCGAACCGCTCGGCGAGGAGCTGTTCGGGCCCGCCGTGGGGGTTGCCGCCCTGAGGGCCACCGGCACCCCAGCCGGGCCCGCGGGAGGGCGGCGCGCCCCAGCCCGGCTCGGACCAGGCCGGCCCGCTCTGCTGACCGCGCCCGAGCGACCGGACCAGCAGGACGACCACGGTGATGATCGCGCCCCAGAACAGCACGAACGTCACGATCATGGTGATCCAGCCCCACACGCCCATCTGGCCGTTCCAGTACATCATCACGGTTCCTTCCGCCGCGTCCGGAGGCGTCCCTGGACGTCCCGTTCGCAGTATCCGGGCGCAGGGAGGGCGGCTGGTAGGGCCATGAGTCACTGGAAGCGCGCCGGCGCGGGGGCCGCCGCCGCGGGGCACGCGCCGTCGTCCGCCACCGTGCGCTGCCGCACGCGGTGGCGGCGCACGACGGCGGGGGCCCGCCTACCGCCGCGCGTGGTCGCCGGGACGCATGCGGAGGGCGACGACGGCGCCGGAGGCCGCCGTGAGCGCCGCGACCACCGCGACCGCGGCGGGGATGCCGTACAGGTCCGCGAGGACGCCGGAGAGCAGCGCGCCCACGGCGAAACCGCCGTCGCGCCACAGCCGGTACACGCCCACGGACCGGGCACGCCAGGCCGGGTGCGCGACGTCGCCGATCGCGGCCAGCAGCGTCGGGTATACCATCGCCGTGCCGAGGCCCAGGAGCACCGCCGCCGCGAGCCAGGCGCCGAACCCCTGCGTCGCCGCGACAAGCGCGAGCCCCACCGCCTGCACCCCCATCCCGGCGGCGATGAGCCACTTGCGCCCCCACCGGTCCGACGCCGGCCCGGTCACGATCTGCGCCGCGCCCCACACCGCCGGGTAGGCGGCGGCGAGCAGGCCGATCTCCCCGAGCCCCAGCCCCGCGGAGGCGAACAGGACCGGGAAGAGGCCCCACGCGAGACCGTCGTTGAGGTTGTTCACCATGCCCGCCTGGCTCACGGAGGAGAGGGAGCGGTCCCGGAAGCTCGTGAGGGTGAACACCTGGCCGCTGGTCAGGCCGCCGTGGGCGTGCTCGTGGGCGTCGACGTGGCCGAGCGCCTCGGCGCGCGCGTGGCCGCGGGTCTCGCGGACCAGCACCACGGACATCCCCAGGCCCAGCGCGATGTACGCCGCGCCCACGAGGAACGGCCCCGGCCGCAGCCCGTACTCGGCGGCGATGTAGCCGGTGGCAAGGGCCGTGACGGCCACCCCGAGGTACCCGGCGGCCTCATTGAGCCCCATCGCGAGCCCGCGCTGCGACGGCCCCACGAGGTCCATCTTCATCATCACCGCGATCGACCACGTGAGGCCCTGGCTCACGCCGAGCAGCACGTTCGCCGCGACCACCCAGCTCCAGTCCGGGGCCAGGATGAGCATGGCCGGCACGGGCACCGCCGCGAGCCACCCCGCCACGAGAACCGGCTTGCGCCCGAACCGGTCCGCGAGGATCCCCGCGAAGTAGTTCATCGCGGCCTTCGAGAGCCCGAACGCCACGATGTACGTCAGTGCACTCGTGTACAGGTCGAGGTGGAACTCCTCGGTGGCCAGCAGCGGCAGCACGGTGCGCTCCTGCCCGAGAGTGCCGCCCACGAGCGCGTTGACCGCCACGAGCAGCGCGAACTGCGGCAGGTTCTCCCGCAGCCCCAGCACCGGTGCGGCGCCCGCGGAGGCGCGTCCCGCCGTCGGGCGCCCCGGGCCGCTCACCGGGCGGGACCGGTGACGAGGGGCTGGCCCGTCGCGGCGGCCCAGTCCTCCGGCGCGCCCTTGAACACCGTCACGTCCGCGAGGCCCGCGCGCTGGAGCAGGCTCGCCCCGCCCGCCGCGCGCTCGCCGTGCGCGCACATCACGACGACGGGCCCGCCCGGCAGCTGCCCCGCGTCCATGCCGGCGAGGGCCCCGAGCTCGAGGTTGAGGGCCCCGGGCACGTGCCCGTCCGCGTACTCGGACGCCTGGCGGACGTCCACGATCCGCGCCTCCTGCACGCCCTCCGCGGACGCGTCGGCGAGCCCCGCGGTGTCGGCCAGGCCCGCGTGGGCCGCCTCGCCGCCCGCCGCGGTCCACGCGTCCATCCCGCCACTGAGCTCGCCGGCAGGGCGGTCGACGCCGACCAGCGCCGCCGCGGCCGCGATCGCCTCGGGGTCCTGGTCGCCTCCGCGGACGATGACGAGCGGGACGTCCGGGTCGGCGAGCCAGCCGAGCCACACGGCGAACACCTTCCGGAAGGGGATGCTGATGGCGCCGGGGACATGGCCGGCGGCGAACTCGGCGACGGGCCGGGCGTCCACGACCTGGGCGCCGTCCGCGACGAGCGCGCGGACCTGCTCCGCGGTGAGCGGGGCGAGCGCCGGGGGCTCGGCGAGCACGGCTGGGCCGCGCCGGTTCACCTCGGGCAGGCGGCGGAAGTAGTCCGGGAAGGTGCCCATCTGGGCCAGGAGCGCCTCCACGAAGGCCTCCTCTCCGTCGAGCTGGAGCAGGGGGTTGCCGCGGCGCTCGCGGCCGATCGTCGTCGTGCGCTCCGCTCCGCCGCCTGATGAGCAGAAGGAGCCCGCGCCATGGGTGGGCCAGACGGGCGTCTCGTCGGGGAGCTCCATGAGCCGCTGCAGCGAGTGGTACTGGTCGCGGGCCAGGGGGATGGTCTGCTCGGGGGCCACGAGGTCGGTGCGGCCGGCCGTGCCCACCATGAGCGAGCCGCCGGTGAAGATGCCGGCGAGGTCCTCGCCCGCGTAGACGAGGTAGGAGAGGTGTTCGGGGGAGTGGCCGGGCGTGTGCAGGGCGCGCAGAGAGAGGCGGCCGAGGTCCAGGCGCCCGCCGTCCTCGAGCGCGGTGTAGCGGAAGGCGCGCTCGCCCACCTGCGGGGCCACGACCTCGGCGCCCTCGACGGCGGCGAGCTCGGCCACGCCGGAGATGAAGTCCGCGTGGAGGTGGGTCTCGACCGCGTACGCGATCCGCAGCCCGCGGGCCGCGGCCTCGGCGCGGAGTGTCCGGAGGTCCCGCTCGGGGTCAAGTGCGAGGGCGGTGCCGTCGCCGAGGTCGAGGAGGTAGGAGGAGTTGCCGAGCCCCTCGTCGACGACGGGGATCGGGGTGATGGCGTCCATCCGTGCACGTCCTCTCGGGGCCGGAGCCCGGTAGGGAGTGTATTCCACGAAAGTGTGGAATAGTATGCTCAGCATTATTACACGGATCTTTGGAGGACGTGATGGGTGACCGCGCGGACAAGGCGGCGCTCTTCGAGGAGTTCGCCCGGGTGGGCAAGGCGCTCGGGAACGGGAAGCGGCTCGAGCTCCTGGACCTGCTCGCACAGGGGGAGCGCAGCGTGGAGGCGCTCGCCGCCGCGGCCGGCCTGGGACTGAGCACCGCCTCGGCCCACCTGCAGACGCTCCGCCAGGCCGGTCTCGTGGCCACGCGCCGGGAGGGCACCCGGATCTTCTACGGCATTGCGGGGCCGGACGTGCTGCGGCTGTTCGGCCTGCTGCGCACGGTGGCGCAGGAGCGCGTGCCGGAGGTGGAGCCTCGGCGGGTCGCCTACCTGCGCCTCGAGGGCGGGCGGGCCGACGCCGAGGTCCTGACCCGGGACGAGCTCGCCGCACGCGCCGGCGACGGCGGGGTCACGGTGCTCGATGTCCGCCCCGCCGACGAGTACCGGGCCGGGCACGTCCCGGGAGCGCTGTCCGTGCCGCTCGAGGAGCTCGAGGGGCGCCTTGCCGAGCTCCCGGCGGATGGGGAGCTCGTGGCGTACTGCCGGGGAGCCTACTGCGTCATGGCCTACGAGGCGCTGGACATCCTCCGCGCAAACGGCCGCGACGCCCGGCTGCTCGAGGACGGGATGCTCGAGTGGCGGCTCGCCGGCCGCGAAGTGGAATCCGGGAGCGCGGCGTAGGCGGTGGCGACGGCTACGGCTGCCTCTGCCTCTGGCTGCCGTGGCCCGCGCGGGGTTCGGCACCCGCCCGGCAGAGACCACGTTGCGGGGTCCCGTTCCGTCGGTTGCGGGGTCCCGTCGCGCCGGTTGTGGGGTCGATTGCTGGCATCCAACAGGTTCAGTGCCCTGGCCGTTCGCTCCTGCTCGTTATGGGGAAGCAGGCCACCCAGCGCTCGGCGTGTCGCCGTTCGCCACGCCGGTGGCAGTCTCCAGCACGAGCACGAGCAAACACGCCGCCCCGTGGCAGGCCTGAATCAGTGGTTCAGCAGCCCTCGCCCGCAGGGTTGACGTTGCAGTCGTCGGCGTAGAGCTTGACCTGGGATCGCCAGATGCTCAGCGCCCGCGGCTGCGAGTCGACCTCGGCGGTGCCCACGATGGCCTGGAACGGCCCGCCGTCCACCGAGTACTCGCCGACGAAAACGGTGGTCAGGCCGACTTGGACGTCTCCCGTGGCGGTGTAGACATGGCTCGTGACGGTCTTCTCGCCCCACCGGCTCTCCGGCACGGGGCCGCCGGGGGCTGCGCTGATCAGTGTGGTGCCGTCGCCGTAGTCCCAGTGGTATTCGAGGGGCCGGGTCCTGATGCTGAACTCATGTCCGGCGAGCGTGACACTGAACGACTGCTCTCCTGACTCGGCGTAGATGTTCGTCTCGGCGCCCTTCAGCGTGTGCCGCCCCGGCTGCGCGCCGATCTTCGCGGGAGCAATCGGCAGCCTCCGGAACTCCCGCTGGGTGAAGGCTGGGGCGGCCGCTGCGCCGGACGGCGGCTCGTTCGGGAACTGGCACTCCGGCGCGCCGGACTTCTCATACCGAACTGGAGCTGTGCCCGGAACGGGCACCATGAGCTGCATCAGTTCGCCATCTTCCGCCCCGCACTCGGCTTTCCTCTCGGAGCATAGGGGGCCGAGGAGATCCGAATAGTCGGTCGGGCAAGCCCGCTGCCAGTACGGCTGAGGGCCCTCGGCCACCCCTCGGCCTTTGCCGCCGCTTTCGCCGAGTTCGTCCATTCCCGGTACGGTCCGCTCGGCCTCCACCTCAAGATCGCCTCCTCCAACCCCGACACGGCCAGGCGGAGCTTGGTCTGCCGGGGAAGGCGTTGTGCTGGGCGTTGGGTCGGCAAGTGCCTGGGCGGGGCTGGCGAGAAGGCTCAGGACTACGGCCAGGGAAAGGCCCATTAGCCGAAAGGACGCACTTCCGCTGCCCATTATCGGCGGGTGCCCTTCGGGACACCGAGATCGAACATCTGCCATGCGCCGCTGACGAATCGCGCGCGGGCGAGCAGAAGGCTCGAATCCCCTCCCTTGGACGTGGACGCGGGAGTGGGGGTCGGGCTGGAGGACTTGTAGTCCGTGAAAGGCTGCTGGCGCAGTTTGAGGTACGCCAGCCAGATTCCATGGATATCCGGAGTGGGGTCCGCCGAAAGATCCGACGGTGACAATTCTCCCCCCACGAGCCACGACTCATCACCGACCGTACTCGCGTCCTTGGTGATGGTCCCGCACATCCCGCACTCCGCGTCCCCCACGGCCAGGGCCGGCTTCGTGTCACCGGTCTGGTAGGCGTAGTCGAGCAGTGCGATGTAGTGGCGGACGAAGGCCTCGAAGCCTTCCTTCGTGTTCTTCTTCGCGGCTTCGGGCAGCTCGGGCACCGGGATGTTGCGGGCGGGAGCGGTGGAGGAGGCTGGAGTCGGGCGGGTGTCCGGAGCCGGCGCGGCGGTGGCGGAGGCGCTGTTCGAGGCGCTGGGCGCCGCCTGCCCGTTCCCGCCGCACCCGGTGAGCGTGAGCATCCCGCAGACGGCAAGAGCGGTGAGCACAGTGCTGGTCGCGCGCGTGGGCGCCATGGAAATTCCCCCTCAGTCCATCCCGGACCGGCCGCGGTCCTTGGGTCGCGGCGAGTCTACAGGCCCCCGGCGAACGCCGAGGAAGGTTATCCACAGCCCAGCCCCACAGCGGCAAGCATCGCCAAGTGAGCAGGATGAAGAAGAAGCAGAGGCGGGGCGCCAGACAGTGTCTGGTGCCCCGCCTCCCCTGGCCCGAGCCCGTCAGCTCAGAACGTCACCACCCGGACTACGCCGTTCTTCCAGTAGATGCGGCCGCCCTGGAAGTTCTGGGCGACGGAGCCGTCCGGGGTGCTGTACTGGCCGCTCGTGGGCCAGCCGAGGACGCCGCCCTGGGCGCCCCGGGAGAGCCATGCGTTCCGGATCCCGCCGAAGATGAAGTACGTCCCGCTGCCCGACCAGGTGATCGTGCCGCGCTCGTAGTTCTGGTACGCCCCGCCGTTGGTGTGGACCTCCTCGGCGGTTGGGTAGCCGATGAAGCCCCTCTCGGCCCCGTAGCGGACGTGGAGGCCGCGGATCGCGCCGATGGTGCGGTGCGCGCCGTAGGTGGGGTGCCAGAAGATGGTGCCGCGCTGGAAGTTCTGCACCACGCCCCCGCGCACCGAGGCGACCTCGCCGGTGGTGGGGTAGCGCACGTAGCCGTCCTGGGCGCCGTAGTTGAGCCACAGGTTCCGGACCGCGCCGCGGAGGATCTGTGCGCCGGTGGTCGGGGTCCAGTAGATGCTGCCGCCCTGGAAGAGCTGGCGCACGCCGCTGTCCCGCAGGCCGCCCACCTCATCTGTAGTCGGGTACCGGAGTGCACCGTTCTGGGCACCGGCCCTGGCCCAGGCCCCCCGGATCGCGCCGCGCGTCACGTGGGCGTCGGTCGCTTCCGTCCAGTGGACGCTGCCGCGCTGGTACGCGCGGGCCTTGCCGCCGTCGCGCAAGCCGGAGATTCCGGCCGCGAGCGGGTCGCCGAGGTTCGAGGCGGCCGCCTTCTCGTCCAGGACCGAGAAGTCCTCGGTCACGGTGCCCTGGTAGCTCAGGCCGGGTCCGGTGACGGTCACGCTCGCCCCGGTGGAGGAGATGGAGTTGACCTTGACCTTGGTGCCGGACCACGTGGTGAACGTCTGGCCGGCCTGCCACGCCGCGTTGGTGATGTACCAGCCGGAGTAGGGCTTGGTGCTCGGCGGGATGAGCAGGGATTCCGAGGCGGAGTCGTCCGCCTTGAGGATCTCCACGCCGCGGTTGCCGTTCACGGCGGTGGAGGAGTCGAATCCCACGGGCAGGCGCAGCTGCACGTAGTAGGTCTCCCCGCCGGCGTCGGTGAACTTCAGGGCCCTGCGCGCAGCCGTCCCGGCCCAGGCCGTGAGGTTGTAGGTGGCGCTCGCACCGGGCGTGACCGTGCGGAGCTCGTCGCCGCGGCCGAACCCGCTGTAGTCCAGCAGCGCCGCGTTGAGGTAGGGCTTGGCCCACTGGGAGATCCCCATGAGGTCCGTCGTTCCGCCGTAGGCGCGCGAGGTGCAGGCCGTGTCCTTGAGACCCGTGGACAGCCGGGAGACGTCCATGCGGCCGTTGGTGCACTGCAGGGAGTTGGCGTGGCCCAGCCCGAACACGTGGCCGAACTCGTGCGCCATGACGGGGCCCGTGAAGTTGGAGGTGATGGGCAGCAGGATACGGCCGCTCGTGGGGCCCGAGGCCCAGCCGGCGCCGAGGTTGCCGCCGCTGCCGTACACCACCACGTCCGTGCGCGGGATGAACAGCACGAGCACCCGGTCCGTGCCGCCGGTCCAGCCCAGCTCCTTCTGCACGGTGTTCATGATCGTGGAGAACTCGGCCCCGGAGGACACGCTCGTCTTGAAGCCGAGGACGGTCTTCTCGATCCCGATCGTCATCTTGCCCGCGGACACGCTGCGCCAGTACTGGTCCGAGCCGGTCACGGCGGCCTTGGCCGCGGCGACGTCGATCTTCGCGAGGTCCGCGGCGGTCTTGTCCTTGGTCTGCAGGGTCACGAGCGTGACCCGGATGTTCGCCGAGCGCGGCGCGAGGGCCGCGGGGGCGAGCGCCTGCACGGCGGTCTGCGGGGAGGCGGCCTCGAGGACGGCCGGGGCGAGGGTACCCGTGGCGGCCTGGGCCTCCGCGGAGACGGCCGACGCCGACGCGGGCAGAGCCTGCAGGCCGGCGGTGAGGAGGGCGGTGGCGACGAGCGCGGAGCCCTTCGCTGCGGCACCGACGGAGGCGGCGGCGCGCCGGGACGACCGGGTGGAGCGCTCGGCGCGGTGGCGGCCCTTGGCCTTGCGCTGGGCAGGGGTCATCGAGGACAAGCGTGTCTCCTAGAAGCTGCGGGCGTTGCTGCCCTGGCCTGGGTGGGGCTGGATGCGGGGTCCGAGACTCGTCCGCGGCGCGGAACCCGGTAGTGGTGCCCCCGTCGGATCGAGGGGGATCCGTCCGCGCCTCTTCGAAGGTAACAGCCCACACGTGGCCTATCGGCAGGTCCGCGCGAATCTTGAGGCCAACCTTGCACAATGCTTGGCCGCTACGCTTTTCCCGTGCCCCAGCCACAGAATCCCCACGCCCCCGAGCCCGCTACGCCGCTCCTCGACCCGGCGGCCGAACACACCTTCACCCCTTCATCGGACCCAGAGGCCTACACCGGTGCCCTCGCCGTACTCGAGGAACTCACCCTGGCCTTCGCGGGGGCCGCGGAGGATGCCCGCCGCCAGCCGGACGGCCTCGCCCGGGCCGTGCCCGCCTGCCCGGGCTGGAGCATTGAGCAGCTCGTGGACCACCTCGCCCAGGTCCACCGCTGGGCCGCGGCAACCCTGGGCGCCGAGTCCGCGCCCGCCCGGCCACCGCGACCGGCCGGCCAGGACCCGGTGGAGTGGTACCGGGCCAGCGCGGCACATCTGCTCGGTCGGCTCCGGTCCGCCGGGCCCGCCGCCCCTGCCTGGACGATGTGGGGCGAGCCGGTGGCCGCCTTCTGGGCCCGCCGCCAAGTCCACGAGACATGCATCCACGTCTTCGACATCCTCGACGCCCTCGGCCGCCCCCACGAATGGCGCCCGGACCCCGCCCTCCCCGTGGACGGCATCCGCGAGATCCTCTTCAGCCTCTACCCGCGCCAGGTGCGGCTCGGGCGCACGGCCGGCCTGGCCGGCGTCGTGCGCTTCGAGGTGACGCACGACGCCGGCCTGCCGCCCGCGGCGCTCGTCTCGCCGGGGGTGGGTGAGGGCGCCGCGGGCGCGGAGGTGCAGCTCGGGACGGTCGCTGCCCGGGCGGAGGAGGTCTATCTGGGGCTGTGGGGACGCCGGCCGCTGCCCGGCGTCCCGGCCGCCCTCGCCGAGGCGCTGAGGTCTGCGAAGCTCACGCCCTGACGGCCTACCGGAGGGGTTCGAGGCGCCGCGCCCAGCTCGGCGCGTGCTCGGGCCGAGGACCGATCCCCACTACCCGGGCGGGGATGCGCTGGAGCACGGGGAAGCGCATGAGCAGGCGCAGGGGCAGCGGGACCCGGCTGCCGGCACCGACCCGCCCGCGCAGCGCGCCCCGCACCACGGTCGCGTGGCCGGCCCGCTGGGCGGCCTGGACGAGCGCCGTGGGCCAGAGCCGCCGCCTCTGCACCTCGGCGAGCACGTCCCGGCCCACCGGCCCGGGCGCCCTGCGCATCGCGGTCCCCACGATCCGCGCGGTGGCGACGGCGTCCTGGATCGCGAGGTTGATGCCCACCCCGCCGAGGGGGGACATGGGGTGGGCGGCGTCCCCGATGAGGAGGAGGCCGTCCTCGTGCCAGCGGGGGAGCCGCTCCACCCGGACGTCGAGGAGTTTGACCTCGTCCATGCTCGAAGGGTGCTCGCCCAGACGGTCCGCGAGCCACGGCTGCAGGGACGCGATGCGCGCGCGGAAGGCGGCGAGGCCGGAGGTGCGCAGCTCCTCGTCGGCCCCCTTGGGGATGACGTAGCCGCACTGCCAGTACTGGCCGCGGTCGATCATGATCATGAACCCGCCGCGGGAGACCCGGCCGATCCCGCCCTCGGGGTCGCCGTCCCGGCGGGGGACGCTGAACCACCAGACGTCCATGGGCGCGCCGTAGCTGCGCGGCTCGAGCCCGGCGGCGGCGCGGACCGAGGACCAGCGTCCGTCGCATGCCACGACGAGGTCCGCCTCGAGGGCACGCGGCTCGGCGCTGTCCTCCGGCCGGCCGGAGGACCGGTCGAGCCAGCGCACCCCGGCGACCCGGCCGGCGTCGTGCATCAGGTCCACCGCCTCCGCGCTGCGGACGAGCGTGAACGCGGGCTCGCGCTCCGCCGCGGTGGCGAGCATCTCGAGGAAGTCCCACTGCGGCACGAGCGCAATCCCCCGGTGCCGGCCCGGGAGCGAGGCGCCGAGGTTGGAAAGGCGCACGGTGCCGGCGTCGAGGCGGATCTCGGCGCGGTCCAGGAGCCGGTGGGGGAGCGCGGCGAAGGCGGTGGCTAGGCCGAGCTCGTCCAGGAGGGCGAGCGTGGAGGCGTGGACGGTGTCGCCCCGGAAGTCGCGGAGGAAGTCGGCGTGCTTCTCGAGCACCACGGTCTCGATCCCGCCGCGGGCCAGGAGCAGGCCCAGCACCATGCCCGCTGGGCCGCCGCCCACGACGGCGACCCTCGCCCGGGTGGGCGAGGGCCGCTGTGCGGGGGCCGGCTCGGGCGGCGGCACGGCCGTCAGTTCCTGACGTAACCGTTCGGGTCGAGGACGAACTTCGTGGCGGCGCCGGCGTCGAACTCGGCGTAGCCTTGGGGGGCCTCGTCGAGGCCGATGGCCTTCGCGTTGACGTTCTTCCCGATCGAGACCCGGTCGTTGAGGATCGCCATCATGAGCTGACGGTTGTACTTCATGACCGGGCACTGGCCCGTGGTGAAGGAGAGCGACTTGGCCCAGCCGGTGCCCAGGCTCAGCGAGAGCGAGCCCTTCTTCGCGGCCTCGTCGATCCCGCCCGGGTCCCCGGTGACGTAGAGGCCGGGGATCCCCAGCGCGCCGCCGGCAGCGGTGATCTCCATGAGGGAGTTGAGCACCGTGGCGGGCGCCTCGTGGCCCGCGTCCTTGCCGTGGCCGCGCGCCTCGAAGCCCACGGCGTCCACGCCGCAGTCCACCTCGGGCACGCCGAGGATCTGCTCGATCTGCTCGGCGGGGCCGCCCTTGGTCAGGTCCACGGTCTCGCAGCCGAAGCTCGCGGCCTGCTTGAGGCGGTCCGCGTTCATGTCCCCCACGATCACGACGGCGGCGCCCAGGAGCAGCGCGCCCGTCGCCGCCGCGAGCCCCACCGGCCCGGCGCCGGCAACGTACACCGTAGAACCGACGCCGACCCCGGCCGTCACGGCGCCGTGGAACCCTGTGGGGAAGATGTCCGAGAGCATCGTGAGGTCCATGATCTTCTCGAGCGCCTGGTCCCGGTCCGGGAACTTGAGCAGGTTCCAGTCCGCGTACGGCACGAGGACGTACTCGGCCTGCCCTCCGACCCAGCCGCCCATGTCCACGTACCCGTAGGCGCTGCCCGGCCGGTCCGGGTTCACATTGAGGCAGATGCCGGTCTTGCGCTCCTTGCAGTTCCGGCAGCGCCCGCACGCGATGTTGAACGGGACCGAGACGATGTCCCCGACCTTGATGAACTCGACGTCGGGACCGACCTCCACGACCTCGCCGGTGATCTCGTGCCCGAGGACGAGGTCCGTGGGGGCGGTGGTGCGGCCTCGGACCATGTGCTGGTCCGAGCCGCAGATGTTCGTGGTGACGGTCTTGAGGATGACCCCGTGGCGGACCTGCCGGCCGACGTTGGCCGGGTTCACCCCCGGGCCGTCCTTGAGCTCGAAGGTCGGGTACTCGGTGTCGATGACCTCGACCGTGCCCGGTCCCTTGTAGGCGACTGCCCTGTTTCCTGCCATGCTTCCTGCTCCCTATGGGTAGTTCGGAACGCCCGATGCGGGCCGGCACGGCATGACCGTGCAATGTGGCACGCATCACTTCCTGGCGGTACTCGCACCCTAGGCAGGCTCGGAGGCCGGGGTCAAGGGCCCGCCGCGGGGCGGGCCCCGGCGCTACCGGACGAGGGGCCAGCCCGTGACGGCCTTGGGGCGCGGGGCGGCGTAGGTGCGCACCTTCGATGTCGCGAGGCCGAGCCGCACGAGCCCCTCCGCCACCGCCACCGCGGCCGCGACGCCGTCCACGACGGGGACCCCGCAGCGCTCGCGGATCTGCGCGTCGAGCCCGCTCATGCCGCCGCAGCCGAGCACGATCACCTCCGCCTTGTCCTCGCCGACCGCGAGCTCGGCCTGCGCCACGATCTCCTTCACCGCACGCTCGGGGTCCTCCTCGAGCTCGAGGACGCCGAGGCCCGAGGCGCGCACGGACGCGCAGCGGGCCTCGAGCCCGGCGAGCCTGAGCCGGTCCTCGATGAGCGGCACCGCGCGGTCCAGGGTGGTCACGACCGAGTACTTGTGCCCGAGGTACATCGCCGTGGATGCCGCGGCCTCGGTGATGTCCACGACCGGCACGTCGAGGAGCTCCTGCAGGCCCTCGCGGCCGTGCTCGCCGTAGCCGGCCTGGATGACGGCGTCGAACCCGCCCTCGTAGCGGGTCACGGCGTCCATGACGGCGACCGCGGCGAGGTAGGACTCGAAGTTCCCCTCGCAGGACTCGGCGCCGAAGCGCGGGGTGATGCCGATGATCTCGGTGCCGGGGGACGCCGCCGCGCGGGCGGCCTCGGCGATCGAGTCGGTCATGGACTGGGTGGTGTTGACGTTGGCGACGAGGATGCGCATCGCGGGACCTTCCGGGAGGGGGCTGGGGTGCGGGGTGGGCTGGTGTGCAGGTGGGGAGCACGACGGCGGCGGGCCGGGTCAGGGGCCGGCCCGCCGCCGTCGTGCTCCGGGGCGCTAGTGGGCGCTGGGGACGGCGATCTCCTCGCCGTCGGCGTCCGTGAAGGTGCGCTTGCGGTCCGCGATGAACCAGTAGTTCACCGCGGCGATGCCCGCGCCGAAGAACCAGGAGAAGGGGGCCAGGGCGCCCAGGACGGGGATGAAGGCGATGGCGATCGCCACGGCCGCCGCGGGGACGAGGGCCGCCACGGCGCGCAGGTTGACGCCCTTGACGTAGTGGTAGTCGCCGGCGGCGTCCTCGGTGTAGAGGGCGGGGACGTTGACCCGGCCGCGGCGGATGAGCCAGTAGTCGGCCATGATGACGCCGAACAGGGGGCCGAGGAGCGCGCCGAGGCCGCCGAGGAAGTACACGATGACCACGGGGTTGTTGTAGAGGTTCCAGGGCAGGATCACGAGGCCGATGACAGCGGAGACGATCGCGGCCTTGCGGAAGTCCAGGTGGCGCGGGAACAGGTTGGTCAGGGCGTAGGTCGGAGCCACGAAGTTGGCCATGAGGTTCACCGCGATGGTGAGGACCAGGAGTGCGGCGGAGGCTCCGGCCAGCAGGAAGGTGTTGGGGATCCCGGCGACGATGTCCGAGGGGCTCGTGATGATCTGGCCGTTGATCTTGAACTGCGCGCCGGCGAGGACCACAGTGATGGCGCCGAAGAGGAGCATGTTGATCGGGATGCCCCAGAAGTTGCCCTTGACGATCGCGCCCTTGGACTTGGCCGCGCGGGTGAAGTCGCAGAAGTTCAGCACGAACGTGCCGTAGATCGAGACCCAGAGGGCGCCGCCGCCGAGGATCTGGACCCACATCTCGCCGCCCGAGAGGCTCTTGTCGGTGCTCCACGCGATCTCGAAGCCGGCCTGGGCGAACATCCAGACGGCGAGGGCGAGCATCGTGACGAGGATGATCGGGCCGGCGAACGCCTCGTACTTGCGGATCATCTCCATGCCGTACGAGACGATGACGACTTGGACGATCCACAGCGCCACGAAGGCGATCCAGCCGAGCGGTGAGAGGCCGAGGATCGAGCCCTGGTCGAGCGGGGCGAGCCCCGGAGCGAGCGCGATGAGCAGGACGCGCAGGACGACGGAGGCCAGGTAGGTCTGGATGCCGAACCACGCGATCGCGACGCCGCCGCGCAGCACCGAGGCGATCTGGGCGCCATGGATGCCGAAGGCGATGCGGCTCATGACCGGGAACGGGACGCCGGTCTTCTGGCCCATGAAGCCGGAGAGGTTCAGGAGGGCGAACAGCAGGACCGCGCCGACGCCGAGCGCCGCGAGGACCTGCCAGCCGCCGAGGCCCAGGGCGAAGAGGCCGATCGCGAAGGCGTAGTTGCCGAGGCTGTGCACGTCGTTCGCCCAGAGGGTGAAGATGCTGTACGCGGACCACTTGCGGCCCTCGCGCTGCGTGGGGGCCAGATCATGGTTGTAGAGGCGCGGGCTCGTGCCCGCGAGGGTCGCAGTGGCGGAAGACGCGCCCGAATCGGCGCTATGGGATCCCAGCGGGGGGACGGCGGTGTCCTGAATGCTGTTCATGGTGCTCTTCTCGGATCGTGGTGAACGGGGGCTCGCGCCCGGGAAGTTGGCTGATCCGCGGGGCCTTCCAGCGCTGATGGGCGGCTGGGGCCCAGCGGAGCGGCTGCTGCCGCGTCCTGACGTGAGTGAGGGTGTGACCTGCGTCTCGCGTTCTGGTATCCCAACTGTAACCGGTGGCGGCTTGCAACCACAAGGAGAAATTTTCTTTCCGCATAACGGAAGAAAGCCGCATCGGCACGGACCGGCCTGCGCAGGCAGGCGGTTCGTCCCGATGCGGCGTTCCGCAGGGGGAGAATGGTGGGCGCGCAGGAGGGGGCCGCGCCCGGTGCCCCCGCCCTTCTCGGCCGGGGGCGGAGGCCCGGCGTTACTCGGCCGGGAGCTGGAGGACCTGGTCCACGAAGATGAGGTCCGGGTCGGTCACCGTGTCGGCGTTCGCGTCGGCCAGGGCCTCCCAGCCTGCGGAGATCCCGAGCTTCTCGGCAATGATGCTGAGCGTGTCGCCGGCCTGGACGGTGTAGGTCTCCCCGCTCACGGCGACCTCGGCGGTGTGGCGGCCCTGGGCGGGTGCGGGCTGCTCGACGGGCTGGACCGGCGCGGACTGGACCTGGACCGGAGCCTGCTGGACCGGGGCGGCCTGGACCTGGGTCTGCGTGGTGGCGCCCGCGCTGCCGTAGAGGCCCAGCTGCGAGGAGCAGGACGGCCACGCGCCCCAGCCCTGTCCGGCCAGGATGTTCTCGGCCACAGCGATCTGCTGCTCGCGGGTCGCGTCCGCCGCCGAGCCAGTGCCGCCGTACGCGGCCCACGTGGTCGGGGAGAACTGGAGGCCGCCGTAGTAGCCGTTGCCGGTGTTGATGGACCAGTTGCCGCCGGACTCGCACTGCGCAAGGGCGTCCCACGTGGAGCCATCGGCAGCATTGGCTGCGGGGGCCCCGAGCGCGGCTGCGCCGAGGGCGGCGCCGGACGCGGCGGCGAGGGTGAGGGTGCGGCGGACTGCGGTGAAGGAGGTCTTCTTCATAAGGGTGGCTTCATGCTCGGGGCTCCACCGGCATTCCCCCTGTCCCCAGAGGTCATCATGCGCCGCCGGCCCCTGACTGCTCGAGGTCAGGTCAATGGTGTCTGCTCAGACGGCGGCGAACGGTGGACGGCAGCACCCGGCATATGCGGCCGACGGCGTGCTGCCGCGGCGTTTGTCGCGCCCGCCGCGGTGCGGCTGGACGCCGGGGTTCGTTACCAAACCTTGATCTACGGTAGCCCAGTGCCGTCCGTCGTTGCAAAACCGTGACCTGTCCGGGTGTCGCCTGAACGCCTGCTGGCGGCTATTCGAGGAGGCTGCGGACGTCGTCCGCAGTCAGTGACGAGGCGAACATCGCGTCGTCGTCCATGACCGAGGAGAAGAGCGCCGCCTTCTTCTCCTTGAGCTCCATGACCTTCTCCTCGATGGTCCCGCTCGCCACGAGCCGGTAGGTCATGACCTTGCGGGTCTGCCCGATCCGGTGCGCACGGTCCACGGCCTGCGCCTCCGCCGCAGGGTTCCACCATGGGTCCAGGAGGAAGCAGTAGTCCGCCTCGGTGAGGTTGAGCCCGAAGCCGCCGGCCTTGAGCGAGATGAGGAACACCGGGGCGTGCCCCTCCTTGAACCGGGAGACCACCTCGCCGCGCCGGCGCGTGGACCCGTCGAGGTACTCGTACGCGATCCCCTCGGCGTCCAGCCGCTCGGCCGCCTTCTTGAGGAAGGACGTGAACTGGCTGAACACGAGCGCCCGGTGGCCCTCCGCCACCACGTCTCCCAGCTGCTCGAGGAGCGCGTCCAGCTTCGCCGGGGACACGCCGTCGTGCGCCTCGTCGACGAGCGCCGGGTCCAGCGCCATGAGCCGCAGGAGCGTGAGCGAGCGGAACACGATGAACCTGTTCCGGTCCAGGTCCTCGACCAGGCCGAGCACCTTCTGGCGCTCGCGCTGGAGGTACTGCTGGTAGAGCTTGCGGTGCCTCGGCGAGAGCTCCACGTCCAGACGCTGCTCGAGCTTCTCGGGCAGCTCCGTGGCCACGGCCTCCTTGGTGCGGCGCAGCATGAGCGGCCGCACCCGACGCCGCAATCGGGCCAGGCGGGTCGCGTCCCCGTTCTTCTCCACGGGCTTGGCGAACTCCTGCGAGAAGTGGTGCGCGGCAGGGAACAGCCCGGGCGCGACGATCGCGAAGAGGCTCCACAGCTCCATGAGGTTGTTCTCGAGCGGCGTGCCGGTGAGGGCCAGCTTGAACGGCGTCGCGAGGTCCCGCGCGCACTGGTGGGCCTTGGTGGCGCGGTTCTTGAGGAACTGCGCCTCGTCCATGATGAGCCCGGACCACTCCACTGCGTCATAGGCCTCGAAGTCCAGACGGAACAGCGCATAGCTCGTCACGACGATGTCCGCCACCGCCGCCGCGTCCGCGATGGGCGTGCCGGACTTTCCCTGCGTGTCCGTGAGAGCCACCGTCGCCACGCCGGGCGCGAACCGCGCCGCCTCCGCCGCCCAGTTCGGCACCACCGAGGTCGGGGCGACGACGAGGAAGGGCGCTGGCCTGGCGGCGCCGCTCCCTGCCGCGCCGTCCTGCCGCCCAGCGCCGTCCCGGGCGGTCTTGCCCTGGCTGCCACTGTCCTGCCCAGCGCCGTCCCGGGCGTGGAGGATGAGGGCGAGGGTCTGCAGGGTCTTGCCCAGCCCCATGTCGTCCGCGAGGACCCCGCCGAGCCCGTGCCGGTGCAGGAAGGCGAGCCACTGGAACCCCTCGTCCTGGTACGGCCGCAGCTCCGCGGCGAGCCCGGCGGGCACGGGGACACGGTCGAGGGCGTGCGGGTCCAGGAGCCCCTCCACGGCCTCCTTCCACCGCGGCGCCTGCACGGTCTCGCCCGCGAGTTCGGCGATCTCGTCCCACAGCCCGGCCTGGTACACGCTCAGCCGCGGCGGCTTCTTCGCCCCGCCCTCGGCGCGCCATTCGCGCAGCTCGTGGGAGTCGTCGATGAGCCGCCGGAGGCGCTGGATCTCCGGGGTGTCGATCCGGAACCACGTCTTGTCCGGCAGCAGGACCTTGTCCCGGCCCCGGGCCAGGGCGGTGAAGATGTCCTGGAAGGGGATGGTGCGCTCACCGATCGTGACCATGAGCCCGAGGTCGAACCAGTCCCGCTTCTCGCTCTCCACGGTGCTGACCACGAGCTGCGGGGACCCCTCGAGCCGCCGGTAGTCCGGCTGCGTGCCCTCCACGCGCACGTCCACGCCCTCGAGCGCGGCGAGCTGGGGCAGCACGCGCTCGGCGAAGTCGGCCGTGTCGAGGTCCTCGAGCCGGGCCGGCCCGAGCGGCTTCCCGCGCAGCGGCGTGTCCGCGAGGAGGGCGGTGGCACGGTCCTTCGCCTCCGCCTCGGCCCTCTCGTCGCGCCGGGTCGCCTCGCCCGGGACGGGTACGAGCGCGAGCTGCCGCGCGGCGTCGCCCGCCCCGTACTCCCAGTGCCACGCGAGCCGCAGCACGTCGCCGGGCTCGAACGCCGCGGTGAGCACGAGCCGCGGCGGGGCGACCGGCGGGAGCTGCACGCCGTCGTCGGCCGCCCTGAGCGTGACCGAGCGCGCGAGGTCCGGGTACACCTCGGCGAGGAACGCCTCCCGGTCCGGCCCCGGGATCTCGATCCCGGCGGGCGTGCCCAAGAGGGCGCGCTCGCGCTCGGTGAGGCGGGCGGCGGCGGGGGCGAGGAGGATCCGTTCGGTGCCGTTCTCGCGCACGACGGCGTAGGCGCCGTGGTCGCCGATCGTGCCCGCCGCCGTGGCCGGCACCGGGACGCCGCCGATCGCGAGGACCGGGGAGAGGCGGAGGCCACCGTCGCCGTCGGGGGCCGAATGGGCGTCCAGGGTCACCGTCGCCGTGCCGTCCGCGAGGGCGACCTCGGTGCCCTTGCGCGCGCCGACGAGCCCGATCTCCATCTGGGCAGCGGCCTCGAGGAGGGTCCAGAGGAGGGGGCTGAGGTAGTCGTCGAGGTACATCCACGGGTCGCTGCCGTTCCAGTACCCGGACTCGGTGCCGAGGCGGAGGGCCTGGAGCTCGCGGAAGCAGTCGAAGTGGGGCTGGTGGAAGTCGCCGTAGATGTTCTGCCGGCCGAACGTGCTCCACGTCAGGTTGCCCTTGACCCAATTGCCGGTGTGCGGGTTGTGGGTGACCGGGCGCATGCCGAGCTTGGTGCCCTGGCGGTGCCGTGCGGCGGGGTAGCCGCCGAACCGCTTCCCCAGCTCGGCGTCCAGGTCCCGGAGCTCGAACTGGAGGCCGAGCCGCTGGCCGGGGCCCCGGAGCGGGTTCCTGGCGGTGGAGGGGTCGATGATGCGCTGGAGCTCGCCCTTCCACGCCGGCTCGGGCGCGGGGGCGGGAACGGGAACGGGCTGGGCGGAGAAGGCTCCGCGACGGTTCGTCGCGGGGCCGATCTCGGTGGCCCTGCGCAGGCCGAGGACGTCTGCTGCCACGGCGATCTCATTCGAGGCGAGCACGAGCGCGGCGACGTGCTTGCAGTCCTCGCCGATGGGGCACGAGCACCAGCTTCCGGTGCAGGCGTAGCCGGAGCTCCCGGAACGCAGGTACACCTCAGTCCTGTACGGCTCGACCTCGCTGCCTTGGACCTCGCCGGCGATGACCGCGCTGTCCGCGTCCCATTCGACGTAGTGGACATGGCCGCTGCGAGCATAGGTGCGGCCCCGGGCGATCGCGGCGGGCCCCACCCGAGCTGCGACGGTGCCGACGTCAATGAGCGGAGGCGCGCCACCGCCGGCGTCATCGGGTTCGGGGAGTTGGAAGGAGGCCACGGTCAATGGTCCCACGCACCGCCGGCACGACGAGCCCGGCAGCACCCTATGTGGACACCGTGCCCGTCCCACCCCCGCTGTGGGGTCCCGTCCTGTCGGTTGTGGGGTCCCGTCCCACCCGTTTGTGGGGTCCCGTCCCTCGAGGGGCACCACCCACGGCTGCGCGGTTGATCCTCACTGTTCCCGCGAGGTAGGGAGGACCGGGCATGATGCTCCCATGGAGGACCTTCGAGACCTGCTCCAGCCGAGCAGTTCAGAGTGGATCGGCTTGCCCAGACGAGGCTCGGCGGCCAGATCCGTTCTGGCGGCATGGCTTCTGGGAGCTGCCACCGTTGTGCTCGCCTTCATCGTGGACCGCGGGTGGCAGGAACCGCTGTCCTCCTGGGAAGACTCGTTGCGACCGATCAACGTCTTCGGCACTGTTGCGTTGATCTGCGCGGCTGTGTTCGCCCTCGGGGGCTGGGCACTGGGAAGGATGGCCGCCTCCGGACTCGTGATGGTGCTTGGCGCCTGCGCGGTGCTGTCGAGCGCTGTCGCAGCTGCCTCTGCGCCGTTGTGGGCCGCGGGGACTGTGCTCGCCGCTGTCCTGGCTGCTGCGGAGGCCCGGTCATCGTCGCGGCAGCTGACGGCGATCATGCAGCTTGCAGCACGGCTGAAGGACGGAACAAAGGTCCGGGTGGGTCCGAACGCCCTTGCCGCCGAACGGCGTGTCCTCAGGAGAGGACGCCGATTCGCGATCACGCTGCTGGCCGTATCGATCGCGCTGTGGGGCCTCCTCTGGCTGGAGTGGTCCGGGGCGGCCTCCCAGGCTCCGCCGTCGGACGCGCGTGCCTTCGTTCCGGGCGCTGCTCCGTTTGCCGGGGGGACGACGGTCCTGGCGGTGGTCTCCACCATCCGCGTCGTGTGGCGGTGGTGGGCGCACCGCCAGATGCGGGGCACCGTCTGGGCAGTCCCTTGCCCGGGAGGTCCTGTCTGGGTGCATCCGATTCCGCTTCGGAATGCAGTGATCAATGCGAGTGACAGCGAGAACCCGGAGTGCTTCTGCGAGGCGGAGGCCGACCGCCGCGATGCTGAGGGACTGGCAGAGTGGGGCGACGGCATGATTCCTGCACAGGACTACTGCCCGGTCCACGGAATTGACGTGGTCAATTCGCTGGACCACGATGCATTCCGAGCTCTCGCCGCTTCCCGGAGGGCGTGGCTGTGGGACATCGACTCCACGAGGCCCGTGCTCAGTGGGGATCCCCGATCCGGGACGAGGGACGGTCTTCTCGCTTTTGCGGGGCACGCCTTTGGTGGAATACCGCTCTTGGACCGCGGGGGCGTCATGGACGCATGGGGGCCACGGACTGAGACAGCTGATGAACGGAGGACAGCCGACGGCGAGATTCCGCATGAGGCTGAATCGGACTTCCTGCCGCCGCATCAGAGCGGAGTGCTCGACGTCGTGGACCTCGCCCCGGCCGAAATGCGCGGAACCGCGGTGCGATATCGCCATGGGCGTGCCTGGTATGTGCCCTGATGGGTGCTGGGGAGGCTGCTCGCGTGGAGGAGGGGGCTCACGCCTGCGTTCCACGCGCCGCCTAAGCAGGGCCTTGGACGGGGTCATGGCGTGGCCGCTGCGAGCCCGAGAGCTCCTCGTCGTGGTCGCCGTGGTACTGGGGACGGCCCTGGTCATCCTCCCGGCGGTGATCGCAGAGGCGGAGTCGGACCGCGCTGCCGGCATAGCAGGCCTGCCCGGCATAACATGCCCGCGCGCGCACCGGTTGTGCAGCCGAGGGCCTGTCATGCGGCTGAGGGCCCTCGTTGTGGCTCCGGGGGCGGGTCGCCGGACCAGAAAGCCGCCGCGTGCCGTCCCCGACCCACCCCCGCCTCAGCCGGCGCGGACCGCCCCGGCCGACCGCACGCCGTCGCCCGTCCCGAGGCCGCGGAAGTCCCAGCCGGCCGCGCGCCACGCGTCGGCGTCGAGCACGTTGCGGGCGTCGACGATGGCCGGCCGCGCCACCGTGAGGGCGAGCTGATGCGGGTCCAGCGCGCGGTACTCGGCCCACTCGGTGAGCAGCAGCACCACCTCGGCCCCCTCCACCGCGTCCGCAGCGGTGGGCTCGAAGCGCAGCTGCGGGTACCGCATCCAGGCGTTGTCGATCGCCTTCGGGTCGGTCACCACCACCTCCGCCCCGGCCGCGGCGAGCTGAACCGAGACGTCGAGGGCGGGGGAGTCGCGGATGTCGTCGGTGTCCGGCTTGAACGCCGCGCCCAGCACCGCCACGCGGCGCCCGGCCACGGACCCGCCGCACAGCTCGGCCGCGATCCCCACGACCCGCCCGCGCTGGTCCACGTTGACCGAGTCCACGAGCCCCATCCACGCGTCCACGGACTCGACGCCGAGCTCGCGGGCCTGCGCCCGGAACGAGCGGATGTCCTTCGGCAGGCATCCGCCGCCGAACCCGAGCCCCGCCGCGAGGTAGCGCTGCCCGATCCGCGGGTCCAGCCCCATCGCGGCCGAGAGCTGCGTGACGTCCGCGCCCGCGGCGTCGCACAGCTGTGCCATGGCGTTGATGTAGGAGAGCTTCGTGGCGAGGTACGCGTTCGCGGCCGACTTGATGAGCTCCGCCGTCGCGAAGCCGCACACGATCCGCGCCACCCCCGCGTGCAGGAGCGGTGCGTACACCTCGTCGAGGGCGCGCACCGTGGCCTCGGCGCCGGCGCCCTCCTCCACCCCGTACACGAGCCGGTCCGGCACGAGCGAGTCCTTCACCGCCGTGCCCTGCCGCAGGAACTCCGGGTTCCACGCGAGCTCGAGGTCCGTCCGCCCCAGCCATCCGCGCACGCGCTCCACCGTGCCCACGGGCACCGTGGACTTGCCGACGACGACGGCCCCGGCCCGGGCGCGGAGCGCCACCTCGCGGGTCGCGGCCTCGAGGTACGTGAGGTCCGCCGTGTCCGAGGTCTTGGACTGCGGGGTGCCGACGCAGAGGAAGTGGACGTCGGCGTCCGCCACGAGGTCCATCTCCGTGGAGAAGACGAGGCGTCCGGTGCTGCGGCCCTCGGCGAGGAGGTCCTCGAGCCCGGGCTCGAAGAACGGTGCGAACCCGCGGGAGAGGTGGCCGGCCTTCTCAGGGTCCGTGTCGATGCCCACCACATCGTGGCCCATCGAGGCGAGGGCCGCGGCGTGCACGGCGCCGAGGTATCCGCAGCCGATGACGGAGATCTTCATGGGGTGTCCTTCCGGGGTCGGGGTCAGCCGGGTCAGAGGGCGGCGACGGTGGAGCGGTGCGCGATGACGTCCTGGTAGTGGCCGATGAGCTCTTCGCTGATGCCGTGCCACGTGCGCCCCTGCACGCTGCGCCACGCGGCCTCGGCGAACGCGGCCCGCTTGGCGTCGTCCCCGAGGAGGTCCTGGGCGTAGGAGCGCAGCTCGTCGAGCCGGCCCGGGGTGTACAGCCAGCCGGTCTTGGAGTTCTCCACGAGGTCCAGGGGACCGCCACGGCCGGTCGCGACCACGGGCACGCCGGAGGCCATGGCCTCTTGGATGGTCTGGCAGAACGTCTCGAACTCGCCGGGGTGGACGAACAGGTCGAAGCTCGCCACGATCCGGGCAAGGTCCTCACCGCCCTGGAAGCCGGCGAAGTGGGCGCCGGGGAGCCGCTCCTCGAGCTGGGCGCGCATCGGCCCGTCCCCGACCACCACGAGCCGGGTCCCGGGCAGGTCCGCGAGGACGCGCAGGTCCTCGACCTGCTTCTCGGCCGCGAGCCGGCCCACGTAGCCGATGACCTTCACGGGGCTGCCGTCCGGGCGGCACCCGCCGACCTCGGCCCGCCACGCGGCGTCCCGCTTGGCGGGACTGAACCGGGTGGTGTCCACGCCGCGGCGCCACAGCTCCACGTCCAGGATGCCGCGCCCGCGCAGCTGCTCGAGGGCGAAGGACGATGGCGCGAGGGTGCGGTCCGCGAGGAGGTGGATGCTCTCGACCCGCTGCCATGCGAGGTTCTCGAGGAACGGCAGCCCGTAGCGGGCGGCGTAGCCGGGCACCTCGGTCTGGTAGACGGCCACGGTGGGGATGCCCAGCTGGCGTGCGGCGCGCACGGCCCGCCATCCGAGCTCGAAGGGGGAGGCGAGGTGCACGACATCCGGCCGGAAGGCCCGCAGGATCCGCTTGACCTTGGGGACGGCGCCGAAGGCCACCCGCACGTTCGGGTACCCGGCCATCGGCAGCGCCGGCATCCGCACCACCCGCGCGCCGGAAACGCTCTCGGGCAGGGGGAACACAGCGCTCGCACCTTCGCCGGAGGGAGCGATGACGAGGACGTCGTCGCCGCGCTCCTGGAGATGGTCGAGGACCCGCAGGATGGAGTGGGTGACCCCGTTCATCTGCGGCAGGAACGACTCGGCGACAATCGCAATCCTCACCCTCCCACGGTGCGGCGGGGGGTTGACCCGTTGGCAGAGTCCGCGTGACCGCGGGGGGAAGCCTAGGTGAACGGGCGTCGGCGGGCAGGCCCGAATCCGACGGCCGCGAGCCCGGCGGCGGCGACGGCCCCGGCGAGCGCCGCGAGGCCCCACCCCAGCCCCGCGCCCGTGGCGACGGCGCCCACGAGCAGCGGCCCGCCGGCGTCGCCCGCCTCCCGCCCGATCTCCGCCGAGCCCATGGTGCGCCCGAGGCGCTCGGGCGGCGTGGCGTCGGCGAGGTGCGCGAACGCGAGGGGGGTGGACACGCCGATCCCGGCCCCTACGAGCAGCGCGGCCGCGTACACGCCCGCGGCGCCGGCGGGCAGGGGCATGAGGGGCACGACGGCGGCGATCCCGGCTCCCGCGGCGATCGCGCCGAGGCCCGCGAGGACGCCCGCACGGTCCGGGAGCCGGCCCGTGTCGCGGAGCCGCCCGATGCGCGGCTGGATGAGCGCCGAAGCGACGGCGAGCACGGTGACGGCCCCGACCGAGGCCGCGGTGCCGAGGCCGAGGTAGGCCGCGAGTGCGGGGAGGAACCCGACCGCGGCGCCGAGGGCCCCGGTCGAGGCGGCCAGGACGATGGTCGGCGCCAGGAACGAGCGCTCGCCCAGCTGCCGCACGAGGTCCGCGACCGTGTACCGGGGGCGGGGGAGCGGCTCGAGGCGCGGCATCGCCACCGCGACCCACACGGCCACGCCCACGGCCAGCGCGGCGAGCACGCCGAACAGGAGCGGGAACCCGCCCACGAGCAGCGCTCCCGCGCCCAGGAGCGGCCCGATCGCGTACCCGAGCCCCTTCCAGGACCCGTACCGGCCGAAGTAGTGTCCCGTGAGCGGGCCCGCGAGCCGGGCCACCGAGGCCGAGGACGCGGGCGAGAACGCCGATGCCGCCGCCCCCTGCCCGAGCCGGGCCACCGCGATCGCCCACGGCTGGAGGAAGAAGACGCCGACGAGGGACGCCGCCGCGAACCCGAGCAGGCCGCCCACCACCACGGGCTTGGGCCCCACCCGGTCCGCGAGGGAGCCGAAGAGCGGCTTGAGGAACACCTCGGCGAGGTCGTAGAGCGCGAGGACCGCGCCGAGCGTGAGGAGGCTGAGCGCGATGCCGCCCTCGTCGTCGCCCGCTGCCCCCAGCCCGGCCGAGGCGCCCAGGCCGGCGGCGATGCTGTGCGCGCCGAACGCGGTGGTGAAGCCGGCCGCGTAGAGGGGCACGACGGCGCGGCGGGGCGGCGGCGTGTGCGGGTGCGGGCGGGCGGGGGCCGCCTCGGGGCCGGCTGCGGTGGGCTTGCCGGCGCTGTCTGCCGCGGGACTCGGCTGGTGGTCTGCCACGCACCGAGTCTAGGCGCCATCGGAAGGGGGCGGGCATGCCGCGGCGCGGGCCCCGCCGAGGCAGCCCGCGCCGCTTCCCTGGTGGCCCGTGCGCTACGTCTCGTCAGGGGCGTGGCGTGTGAACAGCCAGCTGCACGCCATCATGACGAGCCCGAGCGCGGCGAACGCCCAGTTGTCCGCGAGGTTGAGGGCGAAGACGTTCGCTGCGCTCGCGGTGCCGACAGCGAATCCGTAGATGCCGAGCGCCACGTACAGGACGCCGGACCACAGCAGGAAGCTGCGGGCTCCGCTGTACGTGCGGGCCATGGTCAGGCCGACGGCGCCGACGATCAGGTGCACGATGTTGAGGAGCATGGAGACCTGGAAGACGCCCAGGAACATCGCGTGCGAATCGGGACCGATGAAGGCCAGGTCCCCGTAGGCGGCGGTGATGCCCGGGACGAACCCGAGAGCACCGACCAGCAGTGTGATGGCACCCGCGCCCATGGCCACGTTCTGGACGTCCCTGCGTCCGAAGTGCACGCCATGCGCATGGGATGCGGCGGTAGTCATTGTCTCCTCCGACCCTGTCACTGCCCACCCGGCGGGTGCCGCGCGGGCGCTGGTGCCCGATGCGCGCCGGCCCGTGACCGGGCCGGTGGAGGCCGCTGCGTCAGCGCCTTTATTCTACGACGCGTAGTGGCCTGCGTCACAGGGCTGGTGCGTCGAATCACAGGGCTCATCCGGGAATCGCGGGGTGCGTCCGGGAATGCCCGGCGGTGCGGGCCGGTTGCCGTGGTCATGACGATCGAGCATGCAGACCACCGCGACGCCAGCGCTGCCGAGGACTCCTCCGCGCCGCTGTCCGCGCTCTTCACCCCCTTCGACCTCGGCTCCCTGCACGTGCCCAACCGGTTCGTCATGGCGCCCATGACGCGGGAGTTCTCCCCGGGCGGCGTGCCGACGGACGAGGTGGCGGGCTACTACGCGCGGCGGGCCGCGGCCGGCGTGGGCCTGCTCATCACCGAGGGCGTGTACGTCTCCGAGGACTCCGGGCCCAGCACCCGTGTTCCGCGCCTGTTCGGCGAGGAGCAGCTTGCCGGGTGGCGGAAGGTGGTCGACGCCGTCCACGCCGCCGGCGGGAAGATCGCCCCCCAGCTGTGGCACCTCGGCGCCGCCCGCGGCGGCCACCCCGAGTACAGCCCGCACCTGCCCACTCTGAGCCCCTCGGGCATCGCCCCGAACGGCGCCGAACGCGGCCGCGCGGCGACGGTGGAGGAGCTCGCCCGGATCCGGGACGACTTCGCGCGTGCCGCTGCGGCCGCGAAGGAGACGGGGTTCGACGCCGTGGAGCTCCACGGCGCTCACGGGTACCTCCTCGACCAGTTCCTGTGGGAGGGCACGAACCGCCGCGACGACTCCTACGGGGGCTCGCTCGAGGCGCGGCTGCGCTTCCCGCTCGAGGTCGTCGCCGCCGTGCGCGAGGCTGTCGGCCCGGACTTCCCGGTCATCTTCCGCTTCTCGCAGTGGAAGTCCGGCGACTACGGCGCCCGTATCGCCGGCAGCCCCGAAGAGCTCGCCGCCGTTCTGCGCGCGCTCGCGGGCGCCGGCGTGAGCGTGTTCCACCCGTCCACACGCCGCCACTGGGAGCCCGCGTTCCCCGAGACAGGGGCAGCCGGGGCAGCGGACGCCCAGCTCGGCCTCGCGGGGTGGACCAAGAAGCTCACGGGCCTGCCTGTCATCACCGTGGGCTCGGTGGGCCTGGACAACACGTTCGAGGTCACGTGGCAGGAGGACGGCCGCTCGGACGTGCGCGGGCTCGAGGCGCTCCTGGAGCAGTTCGGCCGCGGCGAGTTCGACCTCGTGGCCCTGGGCCGCGTCCTCCTGAGCGACCCCGCGTGGGTCGCCAAGCTCCGGGACGGGCGCACCGAGGAGATCCGGCCCTTCAGCGCCGAGGACCGCCACCGGCTCTCCTGAGCCTCCGCCCGGCGCGGGTCCTGGGGACGGCCTGCCGGCGGCACCCGAGCGGGCGGTGGCCCGGCCCGCTGCGGCGGGGCACGCCGTCGTGCGCCCCCTGCCGCGCGCCCGCGCCGGTGCGCCTGAGCGCGGGGCCGGGCGGGGCGTGGCACAGTGGAGGGCGATGAAACTCCGCGCCGACCAGTCTGGGCTCCGCGGCCTGCCCATGCCGCTGTGGCTCCAGGGCGGGGTCGAGGCAGCCCAGGCCGTCCTGATCTCCGCCGTCCTCGCGCTCGTGCCCGTGGTCGCCGTGTGGGCCACGGGCGGGCTCGGGGACGCGGCGCCCGACGCCGTAGCGCGCCTGGGCGGGCAGGCCTGGCTCCTCGTCCACGGCGTCCCGCTCCAGCTCGCGGCCGCCGCCGGGGGCGAGGCAGGGGCGCCGGTGCCGAGCGTGCCGCTCTCCTTCGTCCCGCTGGGCCTGACCCTCATCCCGCTCCTGCTCGCGTGGAGGGCCGGACGCCGGCTGGCGCGCGCCTCCTACGCGGACAACCTGTGGCAGGCGCTCCTCGGCGCGGCCGCCGCCTACGCCGTCGCGGGATTCGCCACGGCGTTCGTCTGCCGGACCCCTGAGGTGGGGATCGGCGTCGCGGCCGCGAGCTTCATCCCGCTCGCTCCGGCGGGCCTGGGGCTTGTGATCGGGGCGCGGCGCGAAGCCGGGGCGTGGACGCGCCTGATCGGCGTGGACGCCGTGGACTGGATCTCCCGCACGGGCCAGTACTCGCGCTGGGCGGGCAGCTACCTGTGGGCCGTGGCGCGGGCCGGCTTCCTGGCCGCGCTGACCACGCTCGCGCTCGCCGCCGTCCTCCTCGCCGTGTCCCTCGCCGCCCACTGGGCGCAGATCGTCACCGTGTACGAGCGGCTCGAGGCCGGCGCAGTGGGCGGGGCGGCCCTGACCGTGGCGCAGCTCGGCTACGTCCCGAATCTCGTGGTGTGGACGCTCGGGTGGGCCTCCGGCGCCGGCGTCACGCTCGGGGCGGGGTCCACCGCGGGGGCGCTCGTGACCGCCGTCGGCCCGATCCCGCCGATTCCCGTGCTCGCCGCGATCCCCAGCGGGGAGATGCTCGTGGCCCCGGCGGCCCTCGTGCTGCCGGTGGTAGCTGGGACGCTCGGGGGATGGTGGTTCGTGCGCGAGGGCGAGGACCACTTCGACGAATGGCTGTCCATCAAGGTCCGGGCCCGCTGGTTCACCGCACCCGTCTCGGCACTGTTCCTCGGGGCGCTCGTGGGTGCCGTGGCCGGGGCGTTCGCTGCGGGGCTCGCGTGGGTTACCGGGGGGTCGGCGGGGATCGGGCGCTTCACCGAGCTCGGCGTGGACCCGTTCTGGATGTTCGCCTGGGTAGGCGGCGAGGCCGCCGTCGGGGCCTGCATCGGCTATGCGCTCGGGCCGTGGCTCGAGCACCGCCGCGCGGCCCGCGCCGCCGACGAAGAGAGCCGCCTCCCCGCCTGACCGCCGAGGTGGGGGCCCTGCCCGCCGAGATGGGGGCCTGGACCGCCGAGATGGGGGAGTGGGCCGCCGAGGTGGGGGTCCTGACCGCCGAGATGGGGGCCTGGACCGCCGAAGTGGGGGAGTGGGCCGCCGAGATGGGGGCCCTGCCCGCCGAAATGGGGGCCCCGCCCGCCGAGCGGCACCGCTCGGAGCCAGTCACAGACGTCGCGTCCTCATCCCCCCACGAGAAGTCCACCTATCGCGGAGAAGTCCGCCCGCGGCGGACTTTCCGGCCGTAACCGGACTTGCATGGCGCACTCGGAGCCAAGGCCTCAATCGGCGGGCAACAGCTCATTCCAGAGCTCACGACGCACCCGGCATTCTTGTCGGCGATCTAGACCCCATCGGGGACCAGACCCCGTTTGGGCGGTCACGCCCCGATCTCCGCGTTCAGGTCCCCCATTTCGGTGGCCCAGTCCCCCATTTCGGCGGCTCAGTCCCCCATTTCGGCGGTCCAGTCCCCCATTTCGGCGGTCCAGTCCCCCATTTCGGCGGAGCCGGATCGCCCGGACCGGCCCGTCGCCGCCGCTCCGCCCGTCACAGGGCCGGCTCCCGGCTCGCCGGTAAGGTTGGTCCATGCGCATCGTGGTCCTCGTCTCCGGCACCGGCTCCAACCTCCAGGCCGTCATCGACGCCGTGAAGGCTGGCGAGCTCGCAGATGTCGAGATCGCCGCGGTCGGCGCAGACCGCGAGGACACCTACGGGGTCGAGCGGGCCTCGGAGGCCGGGGTCGAGACGTTCGTCGTCAACTTCAACTCGTTCCCCACTCGGGCCGAATGGGACCAGGCGCTCGCGGACCGTGTCGCCGAGTACGCACCCGACGTCGTGGTCTCCTCCGGGTTCATGCGGATCGTCAGCGCGGACTTCATCGAGCGCTTCGGCGGCCGCTACCTCAACACACACCCCGCGCTGCTCCCCGCGTTCCCCGGCGCCCACGGCGTGCGGGACGCGCTCGCCTACGGTGTGAAGGTCACCGGCTGCACGGTGCACTGGGCCGACGCCGGCGTGGACACGGGCCCGGTCATCGCCCAGGAGGCGGTCGCGATCGCGGACGGCGAGGACGAGGAATCCCTTCACGAGCGCATCAAGGTCGTCGAGCGCCGCCTCCTCATCGACGTCCTGCGCGGCCTTGCCACCGGCAGCATCCCGGCCCCCGTGACGGTGCTCGCGGACTGAGCCGGGCCACCGGCGTCCCGGCCCGCCGCGCCGCACGCCCCCGCGCCCGGACACGCCGACGGCGCGCACCCAGCCGGGTACGCGCCGTCGTGCGCTGCGCTGGGGAGGGGACGCCCCGCGCGCCGAGTGCGTCAGAAGGTCGTGCCGACCGGGCCCGGGTCGACCTCGCCCCGCCAGGCGCCGGTAGCGCCGTGGTTCTCGACGAACTCCTTGAACTTCTTCAGATCGCTCTTCACCTGCGCGTTGTCCGCGCCGAACGCGGCACCGATCTTCTCGGTCGCCGACTCCGGGTTCCACTGGAACTCGACGTTCACACGGGTCTCGCCGGCGCCGAGGCTCTCGAACGTCACGACGCCCGCGTGCTCGACCCCGTCGAGGCTCGTCCACGCGATCCTCTGGTCCGGGAGCTGCTCGGTGATGACGGTGTCGAACTCGCGCGTCTGCCCGGCCACGGAGGTGGTCCAGCGCAGATGCGTGTCGTCCTGCTGCACCACGGACTCGACCCCGCCCATGAAGTGGGGGAAGGACTCGAACTGCGTCCACTGGTTGTACGCGGTGGTCACGGGGACGGCGACATCAATGGATTCCTGCACAGTAGCCATGCGTTGCTCCTCACGGGTTGGCGCTTGCTTCAGCAGCCGGCGCCCTGGGCGGGCGCCGTGCCAGCGGCCTCTTTCCGACCGTCGTCTGGAGGCTACCCGCCTCCGCTGGCGCTAAACGGGATGGGCGCACGACGGCGTGCTGCCGCTAGTCCAAGGTGCGCTGGCGCGTCTCCGGCGCGGACACCGCCATCCACACGACCGCGAGGACCACGAGCCCCGCGGCGAGCGCGAAGGACGCCGCGAGCCCCAGCCCGGGCCAAAGCCAGGCGGCGAAGACGAGCGGGCCCAGTCCGGCGCCGACGCGCGAGAAGGTCGAGGCCCAGCCGAAGCCGGAGCCGCGCAGCTCGGTCGGGTACAGCTCGGAGACGTACGCGTACAGGACGGGGATGGCCATCTGGACGAGGAACCCGTAGACGAGGAGCCACCCCACCGCGGCAGCCGGGACATCCACGGTCCACGCGACCACCACGAGGGTCAGCGCCGAGAGCGGGGCCGACACGGCCAGGATCGCCTTGCGCCCCACCCGCTCCACGAGCAGGGCGGCGACCACGACGCCGAGCAGGCCCGCCGCGGCCATGCCCGCCGTCGTGAGGAACGCGCGGTACTCCGCGAAGCCGGCGCCGATGAGGATGCGCGGCATCCACGTCAGGGCGAGGTAGTAGACCATGAGGATCGAGAAGAACAGCGCCCACGCGACCCCGGTGACCTTCCAGTCGAACCGCCACACCGCCTTGAGCTGCTCGCCCCAGCTGCCCATGGAGAGGCGCGGCGCGTCCTGGGGGCGGGGGAGGCGGTAGGCGGTGCGCTCGGCACCGGTGCGGTGGACGAGGTCGTCGATGACGGTGCGCGCCTCCTCGGCGCGGCCGTGGTGGACGAGGAAGAGCGGCGACTCCGGCACGCCGCGCCGCACCCAGAACACGAGAAGCGCGGGGAGCACCATGACCAGCATCGGCAGGCGCCAGTCCGCGAAGGCGCCCACGAGCAGGGCCGAGACGAACCCGCACAGCGCCGCGCCGACGGGCCACCAGCCGTCCATCGCCGTGAGCACGCGGCCGCGCTGCCGGCGGGGCGTGAACTCGCCCACGAGCGCGTAGTCCACCGGCACGCAGCCGCCCAGTCCGAACCCGGCAAGGAAGCGGAACACGCAGAACCACACGATGTCCGGGCTCAGGGCGCCGAGGACGGTGAAGAGGGAGAAGATGAGCAGGGTCGCGGTGAAGGCAACCTTGCGGCCGATCCTGTCCGCGATGGTGCCCCACATGAACGCGCCCACAGCCATGCCGATGAGGTTCGACGTGCCGATCCATGCCGCCTGGGCGGGGGCGAGGCCCCACTCGGCGGAGAGGAGGGGTATCAGGACGCCGTTGAGGGTGACGTCCCACGCGTCGAACATGAAGCCGAGGCCGCCGATGAGGAAGATCTTCCCCTGGACGCTCCAGCGCCAGGGGAGGTTCTGCACGATGACGTCCCCCGTGGGGAGCGCGGTCGAGGTGCTCATGCCAAAACCTTAGCCCCCTCCCGCCCCTCCGTTCCGGGTACACATCCGGACGCCCTTTCGGGCTTTCGGGTACAGCTCGCGCGGCTTTTCGGGCTTTCGGGTACAGCTCGGCGCGGCGTTTCGGGCTTTCGGGTACACGGCGTACGACGGCGAGCGGGCACCGCAGGCGACGGGGGCACCTCAGGTGCGGATCGCCGTCGTGCTTCGTCCCGGACCAAGAGGCACGTGCCCGGAACGCGGAAGAGGAGCCGTGATGTGTACCCGAAACGGTCAGGACGCGGCGGGATGTGTACCCGAAACGGTCAGGACGCGGCGGGATGTGTACCCGAAACGGGGCGGGCTAGTGCTTGGCGGGCTTGCGGTGCTTGCGGTCCAGGAGGAGGGCGAGCCCGATCGCGGCGAGCCAGACGTCCTTGGCCATCGCGGTCCCGGCCTGGGTGGGACGCACGCCGTCGGCCTGGGTGAGGCCGGGTGTCTTGGCGTAGACGCCGACGAGGCCGGTGCCGAAGGCGGTCAGGCCGAGCGCTGCGAGCTTCGTGGGCACGAAGGGGGCGAGGAGCGCGGCGCCGAGCCCGATCTCCGCGGCGGCGACGGCCTTGCCGAACTTCTCCGGCGGGAGCTGCTTGGCCTGCGGCACTGCGTTGGCGGCCATGTCCTGGAGGGTGGCGGCGGACTCGGAGTCGAGCGAGAGCTTGGAGACGCCCGAATTGAGGATGTAGGCGCCGGTCGCGAGGCGCAGGATGACGTGGCTGAGCTTGAATCCCATGGCTTCTCTCCTTGCCGGTGGTCTGGCCCGCGAAGGCCCGGTCCGCCATCAGCCTAGGCGATAGACTGGCCCGGACCCACCCCCTCTCTTCCGGAGCGTTCTGTGAGCCCTGAGTCCCCCGCGAGCACTGTCCAGCTGGACCGCGTCCCCCTGCGCCGAGCCCTCATCTCGGTCTACGACAAGACCGGTCTCGAAGAGCTCGCGACGGGCCTGCACGCGGCCGGCGTGCGGATCGTCTCGACGGGTTCGACGGCGAAGCGGATCGCCGCCGCGGGCGTCCCCGTCCAGGAGGTCGAGGAGGTCACCGGCTCGCCCGAGATGCTCGACGGCCGGGTCAAGACCCTCCACCCGCGCGTGCACGGCGGCATCCTCGCCGACCGCCGCGTTCCGGCGCACATGGAGACGCTCGAGCGGATGGAGATCGAGCCGTTCGACCTCGTCGTCGTGAACCTCTACCCCTTCGTCGAGACGGTGCGCTCCGGCGCGGGCCTGGACGACGTCGTCGAGCAGATCGACATCGGGGGCCCCGCGATGGTGCGCTCGGCCGCGAAGAACCACGCCGCCGTCGCGATCGTCGTGGACCCGGCCGCGTACGGGGACGTCGTCACCGCGGCGCAGGCCGGGGGCTTCGACCTGAAGGCACGGCGCCGCCTCGCGGCGAAGGCCTTCGCGCACACCGCCGCCTACGACACGGCGGTCGCGACGTGGACGGCGACGCAGTTCAAGGACGAGGACGGGAACGGAACAGTCGACTGGCCCGCCTACGCCGGCCTGGCCCTCGAGCGCTCCGAGGTGCTGCGCTACGGCGAGAACCCGCACCAGCAGGCGGCGCTCTACATGGACAAGGCCGCCCCGGCCGGGATCGCCCAGGCGGACCAGCTGCACGGCAAGGCCATGAGCTACAACAACTACGTCGACGCCGACGCCGCCCTCCGCGCCGCCTTCGACTTCGACGAGCCCGCCGTGGCGATCATCAAGCACGCCAACCCGTGCGGCATCGCCGTCGCGTCCCCGGGCGCCGCGGACGGAATCGCGGACGCCCACGCCAAGGCCCACGCGTGCGACCCGGTCTCCGCGTTCGGCGGCGTCATCGCGGCCAACCGGACCGTGACCCGCGGCATGGCCGAGACGGTCGCGGGGATCTTCACCGAGGTCGTCATCGCCCCGGACTTCGAGCCCGAGGCCGTGGAGATCCTCTCGAAGAAGAAGAACATCCGCCTGCTCGCGCTCCCCGAGGGCTACGGCCGCTACCCGACCGAGATCCGCCAGATCTCCGGCGGCGTCCTCGTCCAGGTCTCCGACACCCTCGGCGCCGACGGCGACAGCCCCGAGAACTGGACCCTCGCCGCCGGCGCGGCCGCCGACGAGGCGACCCTCGCGGACCTCGCCTTCGCCTGGCGCGCCTCCCGCGCGGCGAAGTCCAACGCGATCCTCGTGGCGAAGGACGGCGCCTCCGTGGGCATCGGCATGGGCCAGGTCAACCGCGTCGACTCCTGCCGCCTCGCGGTCGAGCGCGCCAACACGCTCGGCGTCACCGTGGAGTCCGACGTCGACGCCGCCGGCGGCGCCCAGGCGGCCGAGGCCGGTGCTGCCGCCGCCGCGGCGCCGGTCCGAACCCGGGGCGCGGTCGCGGCGTCGGATGCGTTCTTCCCGTTCGCGGACGGCCTGCAGATCCTCATCGACGCCGGCGTCACCGCCGTGGTCCAGCCCGGCGGCTCGGTCCGCGACGAGGAGGTCATCGCCGCGGCGGAGGCCGCGGGCATCACGATGTACTTCACCGGGGCGCGGCACTTCTTCCACTGACGGGAGCGCTCGCGCCTTACCTCCAGCACCCCGCGCACGACGGCGCGTGCCTGGCACAGTCGGGCACGCGCCGTCGTGCGCTGTGCGAACCGGCGCCACTGTGAAGCCGGCGGACGCGGGGCGGGGGAGCGCTCCGGTAGATTGGACCCGTTGATCTGGATGAAGATCCCCACCCAAGCAGCTCCACAGGGAGGCGCCCACCCATGGCCACCATCTTCTACACGCACACCGACGAAGCGCCGATGCTCGCCACCTATTCGTTCCTGCCGATCGTGAAGGCGTTCGCCTCGACCGCAGGCGTGGACATCGAGACGCGGGACATCTCCCTGTCGGGGCGCATCATCGCGGCATTCGGCGACTACCTCGCCGAGGAGCAGCGCGCCGCGGACGCGCTCGCGGAGCTCGGCGCCCTGGCGAAGACGCCCGAGGCGAACATCATCAAGCTCCCGAACGTCTCCGCGTCGATCCCGCAGCTCAAGGCCGCGATCGCCGAGCTGCAGGGCAAGGGCTACGCGCTCCCGGACTACCCGGACAACCCCTCCTCGGACGAGGAGACGGACATCCGCTCGCGCTACGACCGGATCAAGGGCTCGGCCGTGAACCCCGTGCTCCGCGAGGGCAACTCGGACCGCCGCGCGCCGCTGTCGGTGAAGAACTACGCCCGCAAGAACCCGCACTCGATGGGCGCGTGGAACGCCGACTCGAAGACGAACATCGCCACGATGGGCGTGGACGACTTCCGCTCCAACGAGAAGTCCGTGGTCATCCCGGCCGACGACGCCCTCACGATCCAGCTCGTGACTGAGGACGGCGCCGTCAAGGAGCTCAAGAAGGGCGTCAAGGTCCTCGCCGGCGAGGTCGTGGACGGCACGTTCATGAGCGCCGCCGCGCTCGACGCGTTCCTGGCCGCGCAGGTGGCCCGCGCCAAGGAGGAGGGCGTCCTCTTCTCGGCCCACCTCAAGGCCACCATGATGAAGGTCTCCGACCCGATCATCTTCGGCCACGTGGTCAAGGCCTACTTCTCCGAGCTCTTCGACACGTACGGCAAGCAGCTCGCCGCCGCGGGCCTGAGCCCGAACAACGGCCTCGCCTCGATCCTGGGCGGCCTCGAGGAGCTCCCCGAGGACGTCCGCGAGGGCGTCAAGGGCCTCATCGAGAAGGGCCTCTCCGAGGGTCCGGCCCTCGCGATGGTGGACTCGGACAAGGGCATCACGAACCTGCACGTCCCCTCGGACGTGATCGTGGACGCCTCCATGCCGGCCATGATCCGCACCTCCGGCCACATGTGGGGCCCGGACGGCCAGGAGCACGACACCCTCGCGGTCCTCCCGGACAGCTCCTACGCCGGCGTGTACCAGACCGTGGTGGACGACTGCCGCGAGCACGGCGCGTTCGACCCGACCACCATGGGCACCGTCCCCAACGTCGGCCTCATGGCGCAGGCGGCCGAGGAGTACGGAAGCCACGACAAGACGTTCGAGATCCCGGCCGCCGGCACCGTCCAGGTGCTCAACGGCGCCGGCGAGGTGCTCATCGAGCACGCCGTCCAGCCCGGCGACATCTGGCGCGCGTGCCAGACCAAGGACGTCCCGGTGAGGGACTGGGTCAAGCTTGCCGTGACCCGCGCCCGCGCGACCGGCGCGCCCGCCGTCTTCTGGCTCGATGAGGAGCGCGCGCACGACGCGAACCTCATCGCGAAGGTTCGTGAGTACCTCGCCGAGCACGACACGGAGGGCCTCACCATCGAGATCCTCTCCCCGGTCAAGGCCACCGCCTACACGCTCGAGCGCCTCCGCAAGGGCGAGGACACCATCTCGGTGACCGGCAACGTCCTGCGCGACTACCTGACGGACCTCTTCCCGATCCTCGAGCTCGGCACGAGCGCCAAGATGCTCTCCGTGGTCCCGCTCATCGCCGGCGGCGGCCTCTTCGAGACGGGCGCGGGCGGCTCCGCGCCGAAGCACGTGCAGCAGCTCGTCAAGGAGAACTACTTGCGCTGGGACAGCCTCGGCGAGTTCTTCGCGCTCGTGCCCTCCTTCGAGCTCTACGCTGAGCAGGCGGGCGTCCCGGCGGCGAAGGTCCTCGCGGACACGCTCGACCGCGCGACCGCGACGTTCCTCCTCGAGAACAAGTCTCCGGGCCGCAGGCTGGGCACGATCGACAACCGCGGCAGCCACTTCTACCTGGGCCTCTACTGGGCGCAGGAGCTCGCGCAGCAGACGGAGGACGCCGCACTGGCCGCCGCGTTCGCGCCCGTCGCCGAGGCGCTGGGCGCGCAGGAGCAGAAGATCGTCGAGGAGCTCCTCGCGGTCCAGGGCTCCCCGGCGGACATCGGCGGCTACTACCGCCCCGACGAGGCCAAGGCCTCCGCGGTCATGCGGCCCTCCGCCACGCTCAACGCGATCGTGGACGGCCTCGCAAAGTAGCGCACTCCTCAGCGCGCGGCCGGCTCGGCAGGCGCGCTGCAGCAGGACGCACGACGGCGCCCCGCACCCAGGCGATCATCTCGCCAGGGCGCGGGGCGCTTCGTTTCGGGTACAGATCGGGGCGCCCTTGGGCCATCTCGGGTACAGATCGGGGCGCCCACAGCCGTCTCGGGTACAGATCGGCGCGCCCTTGGGCCATCTCGGGTACAGATCGGCGCGCCCACAGCCCTCTCGGGTGCAGCCCCGCTCGCCGGCAGGCGACTCTGCGGACTTCCCCGTACCCGAAGTGGGCCTAGCGGCTGGTACCTGTACCCGAAATGGGCCTGGCGGCTGGTATCTGACACGTAGATAGTGGTGGGTTAGGACGCTGCGGCGAGAGTGACGGTGTACCCCATTGCTTCGAGTTGGTGGATGGCGCGGTTCTTGGCGCGGTTCGGATTGAGCCGGATGAAGTGTTCGGCTCCGAGCTCTTGGTAGAGGGTACCGGTGTTGCCCATATGCCAGATCGCGGTGAGGATCGAGCGCTGGGTGGCGACGTTGGCGCGTTGGGGGCCACGTCGGGAGGCTATTCGCCGGTAGCGGGCTCCGAGGAAGGTGTCCGGGTTCCTGCCGCAGACCATGGCGGCTGAGCCCAGGGCACCTTGGAGGTGGGGGTTTCCGGGGCGGGTGCGGCTGGACTTGACCCTTCCGGCGGACTCGTTCTGGCCGGGCGCGGTCCCGGCCCAGGAGGCGAGATGGTCGGGGGTGGGGAAGCGGCTCAT
>NZ_JBDFRB010000009.1:0-122679 GCF_039615075.1 Sinomonas halotolerans
GTGGAGCGCGGTGACTACTGCCAGGGTGCTTCGGGGGCGTCCTCGCACATGATCCATGGCGGGATCCGGTATCTGGAGAACGGGGAGTTCCGGCTCGTGCACGAGTCGGTGGTCGAGCGGAACAGGCTGCTGCGGATCGCCCCGCACTATGTGAAGCCGCTGCAGACCACGATCCCGGTGTTCTCCACGTTCTCGGGCATCCTGAACGCGCCGCTGCGGTTCCTGACCCACCGCTCGGGCAGGCCGGGCGAGCGCGGGGCGGTGCTGATCAAGATCGGCCTGAGCCTGTACGACCTGTTCTCCCGTCAGGGCGGGTCGGTGCCCCGGCACCGGTTCCTGGGCCGGAGGAAGGCCCTGGCGGAGCTGCCGGCCCTGCGCCCGGATGTGAAGTACACCGCGACGTACTTCGATGCCTCGGTGCACGATCCGGAGCGGCTGACCCTGGACGTGCTGCGCGACGGGCTCGCTGCCGGTGCGCATGCCCGGGCGAGCAACTACGTCTCGGCCGTGGGCATCACCGGGGCGGGCGAGGGCGCGGCGGTGCGGCTGCGCGATGGGCTGACCGGGGAGGAGTTCGACTTCGCCGCGGAGGTGGTGGTGAACACCACCGGGGCGTGGGTCGATGCCACCAACGGCGCCCTCGGGGCACCGACGCGGTTCATGGGCGGGACGAAGGGCTCGCACATCGTGCTGGACCATCCGGAGCTCCTCGCGGCGTGCGCGGGCCGGGAGATCTTCTTCGAGCACAGCGACGGGCGGATCGTGCTGATCTACCCGATCGGGGACCGGGTGCTGGTGGGCACGACGGACATCGACGCCGGGGAGGACCTCGAGCCGGTGTGCACGGATGCGGAGATCGAGTACTTCTTCGACCTCATCCGCCACGTCTTCCCGTCGGTCCGGGTGGGCCGGGAGAGCATCGTCTACACCTTCTCCGGGGTGCGCCCGCTGCCGCGGCATGACGACACCGCCCCGGGGTTCGTCTCGCGGGACTACCGGATCGAGAAGGCCGCGCTGCCGGGCGGGGCGGGCCAGGGGATGCTGAGCCTGGTGGGCGGGAAGTGGACGACCTTCCGGGCCCTGTCCGAGCATCTGGCCGACGAGGTCCTGGCCCTGCTCGGACACGGCCGGTCGGTGGGCACCGGGGAGCTGCCGATCGGCGGCGGCCGCGGCTTCCCCACCGACGAGGAAGGCGTGCAGGCCTGGCTCAAGGCCCACACCGGCCCGGGCATCGACGCCCACCGCGCAGAGATCCTGCTCGCGAGATATGGAACACGCGCTTCACAGGTGATTGCCTTCCTCCGCGAAGGGGAGGACAGTCTGCTGCAGAGCACCAAGGAGCTGAGCGTCCGCGAGATCGCCTGGATGGCCCGGAACGAGCAGGTCGCCCATGTGGAGGACGTCCTCCTCCGCAGGACGTCCCTCGCGTTCCGCGGCCTCCTCTCGGGCGAGCTCGTCCGGGAAGTGGCCGAGCACCTCGCGCCCCATCTCGGCTGGGACGCCGAACGGACCCGGCGGGAGGTCCAGCGCGCATCCGCGACGCTGGCGGACCGCCATCGCGTCGAGGTCGATCAGCTGATCGGCTGAGGCGCGAGAACCACTCGCCCTTGGCCACGGTGGCCCGGGGCGACCCATCGAATCAAGGAGTCAATGATGTCTCTAGGGATCGTCTTCCTGTCCGAAGTGCTCGGCACCGGCATGCTCACCCTGTTGGGCTGCGGCGTCGTGGCCAATGTGGCCCTCAGGGGCACGAAGGGCAATGCAGGAGGCTTCCTCATGGTGACCTGGGGGTGGGGCATCGCCGTCTTCTCCGGCGTCTTCATCGCAGCCAAGTCCGGCGCGCACCTCAACCCGGCCGTGACTCTCGGCCTGCTCCTCAACGGCAAGGAGGAGTACGCCCCGGGCGTGCGGGTCGATGCCGCCTCGACCCTCACCTATTTCGGGGGCGAGCTCGTGGGCGCGTTCCTCGGCGCCGTCGTGTGCTGGCTGGCCTACAAGCAGCACTTCGACCACGAGGAGGATCCGGCGAACAAGCTCGCGACCTTCTCGACCGGCCCCGCCATCCGGAGCACAGGGTGGAATGTCGTCACCGAGGTAATCGGCACGTTCGTGCTCGTCATCGTGATCCTCTCGTTCGGCGGGACGCCTTCCGGCCTCGGCCCGCTCGCGGTGGCCCTCCTCGTCGTCGGCATCGGCGTGTCCCTCGGCGGTCCCACCGGCTATGCCATCAACCCGGCACGCGACCTCGGCCCCCGGATCGCCCACGCCGTCCTGCCGATCCGGGGCAAGGGCAGCAGCAACTGGGCGTACTCGTGGGTGCCCATCGTCGGCCCCCTCGTGGGCGGCGGCCTCGCAGGGCTCGTGGCCCGCGTGACTCCGGACATCTTCGCCGCGGTCGCCAGCTGATCCTCCACCGACCCGAAACCACTATCCGTTCGCAGGACCTCATTCCAAAGGAGCTATGAATGTCCGAACAGGCACAGCAGAGCGCTGCCCGATACGTCATCGCCATCGACCAGGGCACCACGAGCACGCGTGCGATCGTCTTCGACCACTCGGGGTCGATCGTCTCGACCGGCCAGCTCGAGCACGAGCAGATCTTCCCGCAGGCCGGCTGGGTCGAGCACGACCCCCAGGAGATCTGGGACAACACCCGTGAGGTCATCGGCCAGGCCCTGTCCAAGGGGAACCTGACCCGCCACGATATCGCCGCAGTCGGAATCACCAACCAGCGGGAGACCGCTGTGGTCTGGGACAGGACCACGGGCAAGGCCGTCTACAACGCCATCGTCTGGCAGGACACGCGCACGCAGCCGATCGTCGACGGGCTCGCGGCCGACGGCGGCGTCGAGCGCTTCAAGGAGAAGGTCGGGCTGCCTCTCGCAACCTACTTCTCGGGCACCAAGATCAAGTGGATCCTCGACAACGTCGAGGGCGCGAGGGCCAAGGCCGAGGCCGGAGACCTCCTCTTCGGCAACACGGACGCGTGGGTCCTGTGGAACCTCACCGGCGGCACGGACGGCGGCGTGCACGTCACGGACGTCACGAACGCCTCGCGGACGCTCTTCATGGACCTCGAGACCCTTTCGTGGGACAAGGAGATCCTCGACGTCTTCGGGGTGCCGGCCTCGATGATGCCTGAGATCCGGTCATCCTCCGAGGTCTACGGCACGGTGCACGGCTCCCAGCTCCTGCGCGAGGTTCCGGTCGCCGGCATCCTCGGCGACCAGCAGGCCGCGACGTTCGGGCAGGCGGCCTTCGACACGGGCGAGGCCAAGAACACCTACGGCACCGGATGCTTCCTCATCTTCAACACGGGGGAGGAGATCGTCCACTCCAAGAACGGGCTGCTCACCACGGTGGGCTACAAGCTCGGCGACGCGAAGCCGCACTACGCGCTCGAGGGTTCGATCGCCGTGACGGGCTCGCTCATCCAGTGGCTGCGGGACAACTTGGGCATGATCCAGAGTGCGCCGCAGGTCGAGGAGCTCGCCCGCTCGGTCGAGGACAACGGCGGCGTCTACATCGTCCCCGCGTTCTCGGGGCTGTTCGCGCCCTACTGGCGGGCCGACGCGCGCGGCGCGATCGTGGGCCTCACCCGCTACGTCAACAAGGGCCACATCGCCCGCGCCGCGCTCGAGGCGACGGCCTTCCAGACGCGTGAGGTGCTCGACGCCGTCAACGCGGACTCGGGCGTCCCCCTCGCCGAGCTCAAGGTCGACGGCGGCATGGTCGCCAACGATGCGCTCATGCAGTTCCAAGCGGACATCCTGGGCGTGGACGTGGTCCGGCCGAAGGTCATCGAGACGACTGCCCTCGGCGCGGCCTACGCGGCCGGCCTCGCGGTGGGCTTCTGGAAGGACCTCGGAGAGTGCTCGGCCAACTGGGGCGAGGACCGGCGGTGGAGCCCGTCGATGGACGAGGGCGAGCGCGACCGCCAGCTTCGGCTGTGGAAGAAGGCCGTCACGAAGTCCATGGACTGGGTCGACGCCGACGTGAAGTAGCCAGAGCGCGCGTGCAGCAGCGGCGCACGGCGGCCTCCCGCCGTCGTGCGCCGCCTGCGGTAGGATGACTGGCATGCACGGCATCCTCCTGCTTCGATAGCCGCTCGCGGCCCGCTGGGCCGAGCGAGCGGCCGCCCCTCCTTTCGCGAGGGGCTTTTGTGTGTCAGGGACCGGATGCCGCCAGGAAACGGGAGACGTGGAGAGAATCACGGTGAGCGAAGAGCAGGATGGGGCACAGGGCACTGCCCTGGCCGCAGAGCAGGCGGAGAACGCGTACAGCTTCGCTGCGATCGAGGCCAAGTGGCCGGCGGTGTGGGACGAGCTGGGCGTGTTCACGCCCGCCGACGACGGCAGCCGCGAGCGCCGGTACGTCCTCGACATGTTCCCCTACCCCTCGGGCGACCTGCACATGGGCCACGCCGAGGCCTTCGCGATGGGGGACGTCGTGGCGCGCTACTGGCGCCTCAAGGGCTATGACGTCCTGCACCCGATCGGCTGGGACTCCTTCGGCCTGCCGGCCGAGAACGCCGCGATCAAGCGCAACGCGCACCCTTCCGAGTGGACGTACGCGAACATCGAGACCCAGGCTGCCTCGTTCAAGCGGTACGGGCTGAGCCTGGACTGGTCGCGCCGCCTGCACACCTCCGACCCCGAGTACTACCGGTGGACCCAGTGGCTCTTCCTGCGCTTCTACGAGCGCGGTCTCGCCTACCGCAAGGACCATCCGGTCAACTGGTGCCCCAAGGACCAGACGGTGCTGGCCAACGAGCAGGTCGTCAACGGCGCGTGCGAGCGCTGCGGCACCCCGGTGACGAAGAAGGCCCTCAACCAGTGGTACTTCAAGATCACCGACTACGCCGAGCGTCTCCTCGACGACATGGCTGAGCTCGAGGGCCACTGGCCCGAGAGGGTCCTCGCGATGCAGCGCAACTGGATCGGCCGCTCGGAGGGCGCGCACGTGCACTTCCGGATCGAGGCAGCCGGAGGCGCCGAGGATGCAGCCGGCGGCACCGGTGCGCTGCCGGAGCGCGACGTCACCGTCTTCACCACCCGGCCGGACACGCTCTACGGGGCCACGTTCTTCGTGGTCGCGGCGGACGCCCCGCTCGCGACGGAGCTCGTCGCCCCGGCCCAGGCGCAGGAGCTCGCCGAGTACCAGGACCGGGTGAAGAACCTCTCCGAGATCGAGCGGCAGAACACGGACCGTGAGAAGACCGGCGTGTTCCTCGGCCGCTATGCGGTGAACCCGCTCAACGGCGAGCGCCTGCCCGTGTGGGCCGCCGACTACGTCCTCGCCGAGTACGGCACGGGCGCGATCATGGCGGTCCCGGCGCACGACCAGCGCGACCTGGACTTCGCACGCGCCTTCGGCCTGCCGGTCCGTGCGGTGCTCGACACGGGCGAGGACGACCCGGCCGAGACCGGCGTCGCGACCGCCGGGGAGGGGACTCTGGTCAACTCCGGCCCGCTCGACGGGCTCTCCAAGGGCGAGGGCATCGCGAAGGCCATTGAACTCGTCGAGGCCGCCGGCACCGGACGGCACACGGTCAACTACCGCCTGCGCGACTGGCTGCTCTCCCGGCAGCGCTTCTGGGGCGCGCCCATCCCGATCATCCACTGCGCCGAGTGCGGCGAGGTCCCCGTGCCGGACGACCAGCTGCCCGTGCGGCTGCCGGACGACCTGCGCGGCGAGCAGCTGGCCCCCAAGGGCACCTCGCCCCTCGCCGCCGTGGCCGAGTGGGTCAACGTGGCGTGCCCCTCCTGCGGCGGCGACGCGCGGCGGGACACGGACACGATGGACACCTTCGTCGACTCGTCCTGGTACTACCTGCGCTACCTCTCGCCGGACTACACCGAAGGCCCCTTCGATCCCGAGGCCGCGAAGCGGTGGATGCCGGTGGCGCAGTACGTGGGCGGCGTGGAGCACGCGATCCTCCACCTGCTCTACAGCCGGTTCTTCACCAAGGTCATCAAGGACCTCGGCCTCATCGACGCCGACGAGCCGTTCGCCTCGCTCATGAACCAGGGCCAGGTCCTCAACGGCGGCAAGGCCATGAGCAAGTCCCTCGGCAACGGCGTGGACCTGGGCGAGCAGCTCGACCGGTTCGGGGTCGACGCCGTGCGGCTGACGATGGTGTTCGCCTCCCCACCCGAGGACGACATCGACTGGGCCGACGTCTCACCGGCCGCGTCGGCGAAGTTCCTCGCCCGTGCGTGGCGGCTCGGACGGGACGTCACGAGCGCCCCGGGGACGGACCCGGCCGGCGGCGACCGCCCGCTGCGGTCCGCCACGCACCGCACCCTCGCGGAGGCGTCCGAGCTGGTCGAGGCGCACAAGTTCAACGTCGTCGTGGCCAAGGCCATGGAGCTCACGAATGCGACGCGGAAAGTCATCGACTCCGGTGCGGGCGGCGCGGATCCCGCCGTGCGCGAGGCCGTCGAGGCCATCGCCGTGATCCTGAGCCTCTTCGCGCCGTACACGGCCGAGGACCTCTGGGCCTCTCTGGGCCACGCCCCGTCGGTGTCCAACGCCGCTTGGCCGGAGCACGATCCGGCGCTGCTCGTCGAGGAGACGGTCACCGCGGTCGTCCAGGTCGCGGGCAAGGTGCGGGACCGGCTCGAGGTGGCGCCGGACATCGGCGAGGACGCGCTCCGGGAGCTCGCGCTGGCCTCGCCTGCGGTGGCCAGGACGCTGGACGGGCGCGGCGTGCGCACCGTGATCGTCCGCGCCCCCAAGCTGGTCAACATCGTCCCTGCGTGATGTCCCGTGGCGATGGCTGAGGGGGCGGGGCCGGGGCGGCGGCCGCCCGGGGGAGGGGCGCCTGAGGGCGCGGCCCTCGGGTGGCTCGTGCGCGGCTGGCAGCGCTGGCGCCCCGGCGTCGCACCCCAGCCTACGGGGGTGCGACGCCGTCCCCGGATTGCCGTGGTGACCGACTCGGCGGCCGGCCTCCCCCCGACGTGGGCCGAGGAGTTCGCCGCGACGGGCGCGTTCGCCTCGGTGGCCCTGCCGGTCCTGGCCGGGGACGAGATCTTCACTGACGGTGCCGACGTCGACACCGCGCTCGCGCTCGCGCTCGCGGCGGGCAGCGCGGTGCGCACGTCCCGCCCCGCCCCGGGCCAGTTCGAACGGGTGTACCGCCGTTTCGAGGAAGAGGGCTTCGAGGGCGTCGTGTCAGTCCACCTGTCGGGGGGCCTCTCCGGCACTGCCGACGCCGCCTCGCTCGCTGCCGAGCGCGTCGGGATCAGCGTGGAGGTCGTGGACTCGAGGTCGGCGGGGATGGCACTGGGATTCGCGGTGCGCGATGCGGTCACGGAGGCGGCCGACGGCGGGGACCTCGCTGCGGTGCGGACCGCGGCGACGGCGCGGCTCGGCTCGTCAGAGGTCCTGTTCTACGTTCCGAGCCTCGAGCAGCTGCGTCGCGGCGGCCGCATCGGCGCCGCGGCCTCGTTTGTGGGCACGATGCTGGCGATCAAGCCGATCCTGGCCCTGCGTGCGGGGCTCATTGTCCCCCTCGAGCGGGTGCGGACCGCGGCCAGGGCGGTCCAGCGACTGCGAGAGCTTGCCGTGGAACATGCGCGGGGCCTCGCAGAACCCGAGGTGGCGGTGCACTACTTCGGCAACCGGACCGAGGCGGAGCGTTTTGCGGCGGACCTTTCCGAGGAGCTCGGCATCGGCCCCGGCCGGGTGGTCCTCTCCGAGCTCCCGGCCGTTCTCGCGGCTCACACGGGGCTCGGCGTGCTGGCCGTGGTCGTGGCAGGGGACATGTCCTCCACAGCCACGGCTTGAGCGTGTCCGTCCACATAGGGACCGCTGGCAGGCCCCGCGGGGTGTGCGCCGTGCAACCGTGGTCCCATGGGATGGACTGGGCAGCGGTTGGGAGCCGCCGGGAGCACGCCGCGGCACCGGCTCGAGGACTTCTTCCCCGCCTCGGCCCGTGCCGATGACACGGCGCTCCTGCCCGTCCTGACCCCTGCGGACAGGGAGGAGCCCGAGCCGTCGGGCGCGGAGCCCAGGGACCGCGGGCCGTCCGACCGGGACTACGGCGGTCACCCGACCGCTCCGACGGGCCGCCGTCTCGTCCTGTCGCTCCGGGCGGCAGTCGTCGTCACGGTGCTTGCCGCCGCGTGCGCGGCGGCATGGTGGTGGTCCGCGGGCTCGGCCTCGCCCGCCGTGTCCACGGTGCGGACGGACGGGCGCGCGGAAGGAACGGCGGGCCACGAGCCGGGGGGCGCCGCGCACTCCGAAGCTGCTCCAGACGGCGCGGAGGCCACAGCAGCCCCAGACCGGCGGGGCACCGAGATCGCGGTCCATGTGGTCGGCGCGGTGCGCAGGCCCGGCGTGTACAGGCTGGACGAGGGTTCGCGCGTCCAGGATGCGGTGGCTGCGGCGGGCGGGGCGCAGCCGGGAGCCGATGTCCACCGGCTCAACCTCGCCGCAGTGCTCGTGGACGGCGCCCGCATCCATGTCCCCCAGAAGGGCGAGGAGGCAGAGGAGGATCCGGGTGCCGGTGCCCTCGTCTCCTCGGGGCAGCCCGGGGGAACCACGGGGGCCGCGTCCGGCGCTGGGGGCGCGAAGGTCAACCTCAACACCGCAACTGCAGAGGAGCTCACGTCGCTCCCGCGGGTGGGCCCCGTCCTGGCGCAGCGCATCGTGGACTACCGCGCAGCACACGGCCGCTTCACCGCTCCCGAGGACATCGACGCGGTCGAGGGGGTCGGGCCCAAGATGCTCGAGTCGCTCCTGCCCCTTGTGACCGTATGAGCGCCGGGAAGGCGCAGAACGAGCGCGCCGGAGACGCCCGCGCCCGGAAGGTCCACGCGGAGGAAGCCCCCGCCGGCAGTTCCCGCGGACGGACCGCATGGGACCGGTACCGGGCGGCGGCGGCCCGCGATGTGCCTGCCGGCACGCCGTCTCCCGCTCAGGCTCCCGCCGCCCTCGCGCGGGCGTGGGCCGGATCGCTCTGGTCTGTCCCGGACACGCCCGGACCGGTCAGGGCATCGAGGTGGAGGGACCTGCGCCTCGTGCCCCTCGCTGCGGCGGCATGGGCTGGAGCGGCGCTCGGTCCCCCCGCGGCCGCGTGGGCAGCGAAGGCTGCGGGAGTGCCGCCGTCGGACGGGGCACGGCTGGTCCTCGCGGCCGCTGGTGCGCTCGCTGTGTCAGGCGCCGCGCTCATTGCTGTCGCGCTGCTCCGCAGGGCCGCCCGTACCCTCCGCCCTGGACTGCTCCTCGGCACCGCGGTGCTCGCTGCCCTCGCCTGGGGCCTCGCGGCCTCCGCGTCGCACTGGGCCAGCGAGGTCGCAGGCCCTGCTGGGACGCTCCTCTCCGAAGGCGGGCAGACCCGGGCAGTGGTGGACGTCATGGACGACCCGCGTCCGCAGCGGCTCGCAGGGCCGTACGCCCGGGGACCGAGATTCCTCGTGGAGGCGCGCATGGTCCGCGCTGCCGACCGGGGGCTCGAGTATGCCGCCCGAGCCCGCGTGCTGCTCGCCGGGGGGCCGGAGGTCGGCAGGCTCCGTCCGGGACAGAGACTGCTCGTCTCGGGGGAAGCCGTGCCTCCAAATGCTCCGGGAGGCCGGGTGCTCATCAGCCTCTCGGCGTCCCCACGCGTACTCGAGCGCGGGGCGGGGCCGACTGCCGCCGCGGGGGACGCACGCGCTGCACTCCGCGCTGCGTCGTCCTGGCTGGCGGCGGACGCCGCCGGACTCGTTCCGGGGATGGCGGCCGGGGACACGGGAGCGCTCTCGGCGGATCTCGAATCCGCCATGCGGACGGCCGGACTCGGCCACCTCACCGCTGTGAGCGGAGCGAACTTCACCATCCTCCTCGGTACAGTGCTGCTCATCGCGAGATCCCTGCGCGCGCCCCGATGGCTGGCCCTCGCGGCGTGCGCCACGGCGCTTGCCGCCTTCGTGGCCACGGTCGGCGCCGAGGCCAGCGTCGCGCGCGCTGCCAGTATGGGAGCGGTGGGCCTCGTGGCGCTCTCGACCGGCAGGGCCTCGCGCAGCTGCTCCGCGCTCGCCGCGGCGGTGCTCGCCGTGATCGCCCTGGATCCGCCGCTGGCCGCGAGCATGGGGATGCTCCTGTCCGTGGCGGCGACGCTGGGGATCGCACTGCTCGGGCCCCCGATCGCCGAGGCCCTCGCGAGGAGGCTGCCCCCTTGGCTTGCGCTCGCCATCGCTGTGCCGCTCTCGGCGCAGCTCCTGTGCGGTCCCCTGCTCGTCGCCATCCAGCCGGCCTTCCTCACCTACTCGCTGGCGGCGAACATGCTTTCCGCGCCGTTCGTTGCGCCTGTCACGGTGGCGGGCACCCTGGCACTGGCCTTCGCCGCCTGGTGTCCGCCCGTGGCCATGGCAGCGTCCGCGGTGGCTGGCGCCGCCGCGCACCCCATTGCCGCCATAGCCCGGCTTGCGGCCGGGGCTCCGGGCGCCATGCTCCCGTGGCCGGAGGGCGCCGCCGGGATGGGGTCGATGGCGGCCTGTTCGGCAGTGAACGCGCTCCTGCTGTGGACGGCCCTCGTCCCCGCGGGCCGCGCATGGGCGGCCATGGCCGTCCACGCCATTGCCGCTGCCCTCAGCGGCGGAAAGCGCGCCGGCGGCCGCGGGGGCAGCATCGGCCCCGGGAGCCCGCGCGGCGGGGCACTTTCAGACTGGGGGCGCGGTCCGGGCCGACGGGCCGTCGCGGCGGGCGCGGTGCTGCTCCTCGCCGCCGCCTTGGCCGTTGCCGTGCGCTCGGCGGTCTCGGCGGTGTCCCTCCGCGACTGGCACGTGACCATGTGCGACGTGGGGCAGGGCGATGGGATCGTGCTCAGCGCCGGTCAGGGCGCGGCGGTGGTGGTGGACAGCGGGAAGGACCCGGCCCTCATGGATGCGTGCCTTGACGGGCTGGGAGTCAGGACCGTCGAGGCCTACGCGATCACACACTTCCACGCGGACCACTACGGGGGGACTGCCGGAGTGTTCGAGGGACGGATGGTGCGGCGCGTGCTCGTCTCCGCTGCGGCGGGCCGGCCCCCCGCGGCCCTCCGCGACGTCCTCGAACGCTCAGGCACGTCGGTCGAGAGCGCCGCGGCCGGCTCCGCCGGCACTGCCGGCTCGGCGAACTGGACGGTCCTCTGGCCGCCGGCCCGACCGGGGAGCGGGCAGCGCGCCGCGGACCCGGACGAGCAGAACGGTGCGAGCCTCGTCCTGCGGATCGGCTGGGCAGGCCTCAGGGGCCAACCGCTGCTGCTCACGGGAGACCTCGAGGAGGACGGCGCGGCGCGGCTCCTGGCCCGCGAACCCTCTCTGGTCCGGGACCCGCCGGCGGCCCTCAAGCTGGCGCACCATGGCGCCCGCAACGGGGGGACGGCGATCGTCCGCGCCCTGGATCCCCCCGTCGCGCTCATCTCCTCGGGCCGCGGCAACGATTACGGCCACCCCCACGCGGAAATCCTCGATGCCCTTGCGGCTCAGGGGTCCGAGGTTCTGCGCACTGACCTCTCGGGGCGGATCCAGCTGCGGTTCGCCGAAGGCAGCGTCGAGTGGTCGTCCGGATGACTGGCCGGGGAGCACTCGCAGGCGGCGCGACGGGAGCAGCACCGTGGGCTGCGATTGCCCCGAAGCGCACGTGTCGTGGCAAGGTAGACACGTGACCAGCCCTTTCCCGACCTGCCTGGGCGCGGCATGAGCCCGGCCGCCCGCGGCGGGCGCTCCCGCAGTACCGGAACTGCCTCCGCCGGGACAGTGGACTGGCGCTCCGTCGGCCCCGCCCCGATCGTCCTGGTGCTCGGCCCCGAAGACTACCTTGCCTCGCGTGCCATGGACTCGGTGCGTGCTCAGGCGAGGGCGGCCGATCCCGGACTCGAGCTCGCCCGCTTCGACGCGGCCGCCTACACGGCCGGGGAGCTCGTGCTCGCGGCCTCGCCCTCCCTCTTCGGAGAGCGCAAGCTCATCGAGGTGCACGGGCTCGAGTCGATGTCGGAGGAGTTCCTGCGGGACGCCCTCTCCTACCTGGGGTCCCCATCGGACGAGGTGGTGCTCGTCCTCCGGCACGGCGGGGGGACAAGGGGAAAGAAGCTCCTCGACGCGGTCAAGGCCACGTCCGCGCCCGTCGTGGACTGCCAGCCGCTCAAGAAGGACGCTGACAAGGCCGCCTTCGTCATCGCCGAGTTCAAAGGCTCGGGTCGCAGGATCGAGCGCGAGGCGGTAGACGCCCTCGTGGCGGCGGTCGGCAGCAGCCTCGCGGAACTGGCTGCGGCGTGCTCGCAGCTCCAGCTCGACGCCACGTCCGCCGTGGATGCCGCGCTGGTCGAGAAGTACTTCGGCGGCAGGGTCGAGGCCACCGCCTTCAAGGTGGCCGACGCCGCGCTGGCGGGCGACTCCGTCCGGGCGCTCTCGGCCTTCCGCCACGCCCTCGAGACCGGAGTCGACCCCGTGCCGATGGTCGCTGCCATCGCGTCGAAGCTCCGCACCCTCGCCCGCGTCGCCGGCGCCCGGGGATCGGCGCAGGCAGTGGCCCGGGAACTGGGCATGCAGCCCTGGCTCGTCGAGCAGGCCCAGAGGGACATCAGGGGCTGGACGCCGCAGAGCCTCGCAGCCGCGATCCGTGCCGTCGCCGAGGCCGATGCGCAGGTGAAGGGCCTCGCACGGGACCCTGCGTACGCCGTCGAGCGCGCACTCGCCACGGTGAGCGCCGCTGCCCGGGCCCGCTGACGCAGGAGGAGCCGACACAGGAAAAGCCGGGGCCGGCATCCTTCACGGATGCCGGCCCCGGCTGCACGTGCGCTGAGCTCAGCTCAGAGCGCGCCGACCTTCTTCGCGATGCCCGACTTGCGGTTCGCGGCCTGGTTCTTGTGGATGACGCCCTTGCTCACGGCCTTGTCGAGCTTCTTGCTCGCGCGGGCCAGAGCGGAGGACGCAGCGTCCTTGTCGCCGGCGCCGACGGCCGCCAGGACCGCGCGGATCGCCGTCTTGAGCTCGGACTTCACCGCCATGTTGCGCTGGCGGGCCTTCTCGTTGGTGAGAATGCGCTTCTTCTGGGACTTGATGTTTGCCACGTACGGAACTCTCTTGTTAAGCCAACAGGGTCTAGAGGGCTTTCGGGCCGGCCATCGACTGAGCGGCGTGGGGATGCCTATGGCAGCCGGCCTTCAGTGCCCGTCGACCTGCACGGACACACAGCACTAGATCTTAGCATCCCCCGGCGGTCCTGCGGGCAGGCTCTCAGTGCCAGCCGTGCCGTGTCCGCAGGCTGCCCGCGACGAGCTCGAACTGCGGGCGGGAGAGGACCGCGCCTTCACGCCGGACGGCAGCAGGGTCGATCCGCAGGATGCGGTCGAGCCGGACCTCGCTCGGCCGGCGGCGGTGGTCCCAGGCGCCGACCCCGATGTCGACGTAGTCGTCCGCGCCCGGACCGCCGTCGTGGTCCCGGCTCGTGAGCATGAGGGCCAGCAGCCGCGGGCCGTCGCGTCCGACGATGAGCACAGGCCGGTCCTTGCCCCGCGAGTGGTCCTCCTCGTACGGGACCCACGTCCACACGATCTCGCCGGGATCAGGCTGCCCGTCCGGGTCCGGCCGGTACTCGACCGCGGCCGCGCCCGTGAAGTCCCCTGCGTAGCCCGACTGCCGTGCGGGCAGCGGCGGCGCGGACAGCGTCCCCGGAGCGGCCGGCGTCGTGCGGCGGGGGAGGAGGGCGGCGCGGAGGACGCCGAGGGCGCGGAAGAGGGCGTTGGGCGGCACGCGCCCTAGCCTAGCTCCGGTCTCGCGCGGGTGCCGAAGCCAGACGGAGCCGTGGGAGGGCCAGATCCATGGGACACTGGGAAGTCAGCAAGTTCCCGCCAGCTCTCGGACAGTGAGGACGTACAGCGTGTCTCCCATGGCCCGCACCGCACCGGTGCCTGCCGCGACGGATCCGTCGATCATCCGCAACTTCTGCATCATTGCGCACATCGACCACGGCAAGTCCACCCTCGCCGACCGCATGCTGCAGTTCACGGGCGTCGTCCAGCCCCGGGACATGAAGGCCCAGTACCTGGACCGCATGGACATCGAGCGGGAGCGCGGCATCACGATCAAGTCCCAGGCTGTGCGCATGCCCTGGGAGGTCGACGGGACGGCTTACGCGCTGAACATGATCGACACCCCCGGGCACGTGGACTTCACGTACGAGGTGTCCCGCTCCCTCGCCGCGTGCGAGGGCGCCGTCCTGCTCGTCGATGCCGCGCAGGGCATCGAGGCGCAGACCCTCGCGAACCTGTACCTCGCGATGGAGAACGACCTCACGATCATCCCCGTCCTGAACAAGATCGACCTGCCCGCCGCGCAGCCCGAGAAGTACGCCGAGGAGCTCGCGAACCTCATCGGCGGCGACCCGGCGGACGTGCTCAAGGTCTCCGGCAAGACCGGCGTGGGCGTCGAAGGGCTGCTGGACCGCATCGTCGCGGACATCCCCGCCCCCGTGGGCGACGCCGCCGCGCCGGCCCGGGCCATGATCTTCGACTCCGTGTACGACACCTACCGCGGCGTCGTGACCTATGTGCGCGTCGTCGACGGCTCCCTCAGCCCCCGCGAGCGCATCCAGATGATGTCCACGAAGGCGAGCCACGAACTGCTCGAGATCGGCGTCATCTCCCCGGAGCCGATCCCGTCCAAGGGGCTCGGCGTGGGCGAGGTGGGCTACCTCATCACGGGCGTCAAGGACGTGCGCCAGTCCAAGGTCGGCGACACCATCACGAACCTCTCCAAGCCCGCGGCCGAGTCCCTCGGCGGCTACCAGGACCCGAAGCCGATGGTCTTCTCAGGCCTGTACCCGCTCGACGGCTCCGACTACCCGGACCTGCGCGACGCCCTGGACAAGCTCAAGCTCAACGACGCCGCGCTCGTCTACGAGCCGGAGACCTCCGCGGCGCTCGGCTTCGGCTTCCGCGTCGGCTTCCTCGGCCTGCTCCACCTCGAGATCGTCCGCGAGCGCCTCGAGCGCGAGTTCAACCTCGACCTCATCTCGACGGCCCCCAACGTCATCTACGACGTCACGCTCGAGGACAAGTCGGTCGTGACGGTGACGAACCCGAGCGAGTTCCCCACGGGCAAGGTCAAGGAGGTCCGCGAGCCCATGGTGTCTGCGACGATCCTCGCCCCCAACGAGTTCGTCGGCGCCATCATGGAGCTCTGCCAGGGCCGCCGCGGCCAGATGAAGGGCATGGACTACCTCTCCGAGGACCGCGTGGAGCTGCGCTACTGGATTCCGCTCGCGGAGATCGTGTTCGACTTCTTCGACCAGCTCAAGTCCAAGACGCGCGGCTACGCCTCGCTGGACTGGAAGGCCGACGGCGAGCAGGCCGCCGACCTCGTCAAGGTGGACATCCTCCTCCAGGGCGAGCAGGTGGACGCGTTCAGCGCCATCACGCACCGGGACAAGGCGTACGCCTACGGGACCATGATGACCGCCAAGCTGCGTGAGCTCATCCCGCGCCAGCAGTTCGAGGTGCCGATCCAGGCCGCGATCGGCTCGCGCATCATCGCCCGCGAGAACATCCGTGCCATCCGCAAGGACGTCCTGGCCAAGTGCTACGGCGGCGACATCACGCGCAAGCGCAAGCTGCTCGAGAAGCAGAAGGAAGGCAAGAAGCGCATGAAGATGGTGGGCCGCGTGGAGGTCCCGCAGGAGGCCTTCATCGCCGCGCTCACGACCGACGAGTCCGGCAAGGACAAGGCGAAGAAGTAGCGTGCGCGTCCCTCCGGCAGCCGGCAGGGTGGTGGCCTAGTGCCCAGCGCCCTGCCGCTCGGCGATCCTGCCCCGGCCGACGGCGTGCTCCCGGCCCAGGCGGCCGACGGCGCCTCGGAACGGAGCTTCTCCCTGTACGCGCACATTCCGTTCTGCGCCGTGCGGTGCGGGTACTGCGACTTCAACACCTACACGGCGACCGAGCTCGGCGGCGGCGCCTCCCAGGCGGCGTATGCTTCGACCGCGGTGGAGGAGGTTCGGTTCGCCGCGGCTGCGCTCGAGGCCTCCGGGGTGGCGAGGCGGCCCCTGTCCACGGTGTTCTTCGGCGGTGGGACGCCCACGCTCCTGCCTGCGGCGGACCTCGCCTCGATCCTGGACGCGGCTGTGGACGCATGGGGCCTCGCGCCGGGGGCGGAGGTCACCACGGAGGCGAACCCGGACTCCGTCACCCCAGAGTCCCTCCACGTGCTCGCAGAGGCCGGTTTCACGCGCGTCTCCTTCGGCATGCAGTCCGCCGTGCCGCACGTCCTGGCGGTCCTCGACCGGACGCATACCCCGAGCCGCGTCCCGGATGCCGTCCGGTGGGCGCGCGAAGCGGGCCTCGACGTCAGCCTGGACCTCATCTACGGCACGCCTGGCGAGAGCATGGAGGACTGGAGGGCCTCTCTGGAGGCGGCCCTCGCCTGTGGGCCTGACCACGTGAGCGCCTACGCGCTCATCGTCGAGGAGGGCACGCGCCTCGCCGCGCAGATCCGCCGCGGCGAGGTCCCCCCGGTCGACGACGACGACCACGCCGAGAAGTACGAGCTCGCCGATGCGGTCCTCGCCGAGGCGGGCTTCTCGTGGTACGAGGTGAGCAACTGGGCCCGCCGCACCGAGGACGGCGGCGGCGGGGGAGCGCGGTATGCGTGCCGCCACAACCTCGCATACTGGCACGGCGGGGACTGGTGGGGGATCGGCCCCGGCGCGCACTCCCACGTGGGCGGCGTGCGCTGGTGGAACGTCAAGCACCCCACGGCCTACGCGGGCAGGCTCGCCGCGGGCGCCTCGCCGGCTGCGGGACGTGAGACGCTCGACGCCGACACGCGCCGGATCGAGCGCGTCCTCCTCGGGATCCGGCTCGCCGAGGGGCTTCCCGTGGCCGAGCTCGAGCCCCAGGGGCGCGCTGCTGTCGCGGGGCTCATCGCGGACGGCCTCGTCGAGGGGAAGCACGCTTTGGCCGGGCGGCTCGTGCTCACGCTTCGCGGACGGCTCCTCGCGGACGCCGTGGTGCGCCGCGTGCTCCCATAGCGCTGGCGCCGCTCTGCGACCTCGGGTGGGCCGGCTACTGGATGAGCCGGAGGTTGTACTGGTACCGGTACGGCTGGCCGCGGTTCACCTGGACGCCTGCGATCACGGAGAAGACCGTGAGGGCGAGCCAGATGACGGTCGCGAAGACGGCGAAGACGTTGCCGACCACCGGAATGAGGGCGAGGACGTTGAACACGATCGCCGCGGCCGTGGGCGGCAGCGTGAAGTTGAGGGCCTCTTTGGACTCCTGGGCCGTGAAGGGCCCCCGGTCCTTGAACACGAGGTAGATCAGGAGCGAGGGCACGCAGCCGAGGATGCCCCCGAAGTGCGCGAGGGTCGCCCACTGCCGGTCCTCTGAGGAAGTGAGCGGCAGCGCCCGCGCCGGGATTCCGTGGTATTCGCTCTCGCCGTTGCGGGGGTCCTGCGGGTACTCGGCCACTGGGTTCCTTGCCTGTGTGTCGGTGCTTCATGCTCGGATGGGCCGCGGGTGGCGGCCCGAGAGCACTCCAAGGATAGCGGAGGCGCGGCCGTCAGGCCGTGAGGAAGTCGATGACCTCCTCGACACGCCCGAGCAGCGCGGGCTCGAGGTCCGCGTACGTGCGCACCCTTCCGAGGAGCCTCTGCCACGCGAGGCCCAGGTCCTCGGCGGTCTCGTGCGGCCAGCCGAACGCCGCGACGACGCCGGTCTTCCAGTCGGTGCCCCGCGGTACCGAGGGCCAGGCGGGGATGCCGAGGACGGAGGGCCTGATGGCCTGCCAGACGTCCACGTAGGGATGCCCCACGATCAGGACATTGCCCGCGGCGCCGGGCGCGGCCATGGCTGCCGCGGCGATGCGGGACTCCTTGGACCCCTCGACGAGGTGGTCCACGAGGACGCCGAGCTTCCGGTCCGGGCCCGGGCCGAAGTCGGCGATGGCGGCGGCGAGGTCGTCTACGCCGTGGAGGGGCTCGACGACGATGCCCTCCACGCGCAGGTCGTCACCCCACACCTTCTCCACGAGTTCGGCGTCGTGCTTCCCCTCGACCCACACGCGGCTGGCCTTGGCCACCTGGGCCCGCTGGCCCTCGACGCGCACGGAGCCGGAGGCGGTGCGGGCCGGTGCGGCGGGCGCGGAGGGCAGTGCGGGCGGGCCCACGCGCACGGGCCGGCCGTCCACGAGGAACCCGAAGCCGAGTTGGAACGAGCGCGTGCGGCCCCGGCGGTCCTCGAGGCTCATGACGTGCATCCCGCCGGACTTCTCGATCCGGGTCACGGCGCCCACCCAGCCGGACTCGGCGTCCTCGAGGACGAGGCCGATCTCTGCCGGCACGGTGGGGAGCTCGCGCTTGGCCGGGGCGGAGAGGCTCACGGGCCCCCACGTGTCGAAGGGTGAATGCTCCACGTGCTCGGCCTCTCTTCGTGTCCGTCAGCCCGGCCGGCGCCGGGCCCTCCCATGCTAGGCGAGTGCCCGGCGTCGGCCGTGCAGGCGGCGTGCACCGGCTGTTGTGCAGCCGCCAGCGCGCCGGGGGCGGGCATAATAGACTTGGCACTTGGTCCCAGGGAGTGCTAACGCTGGAGGGGTGAAGGAATGAACGAGCCGCGCAAGCTCGAGGTGCTGCGGGCAATCGTCGAGGACTACGTGCACTTCCGCGAGCCCGTCGGCTCGAAGGCGCTCGTGGACCGGCACCGTCTGGGCGTCTCGAGCGCGACGATCCGCAACGACATGGCCGCGCTCGAGGACGAGGGGCTCATCGCGGCCCCGCACACGAGCGCCGGCCGCGTGCCGACCGACAAGGGGTACCGCGTCTTCGTGGACCACCTCGCCGACGTCCGCCCGCTCTCCGCCGCCGAGAAGCGCGCGATCCACACCCTCCTCGACGGCGCCGACGACCTCGACGACGTCCTCGAGCGCACCGTGAGGCTCCTCTCGCAGCTCACCAACCAGGTGGCCGTGGTGCAGTATCCACAGCTCGGGCGGGCCCGGGTGCGGCACATCGAGGCCGTGTCCCTCGCGCCCCGCCAGGTGCTGCTCGTGCTCATCGCCGACTCCGGGAGTGTGGAGCAGCGCGTGCACGCAGTGCCCGAGGACGTGGACCGGGACCGGCTCGCCGTCCTGAGGGACAGGCTGCTCTCGGCCGCGGCGGGCACGCCCGTGGCACTGCTGGACGAGACGCTCGCCGCCGTGGTGGGCCTCCTCCCACCCGGCGAGCAGCCGCTGGGGGCCGAGCTCGCGCGAGGCCTCGTGCTCCTGGCCGCGTCGAGCCGCGAAGAGCGCATGGTCATGGCCGGGACCGCGTACCTGGCCCGGTCCACGGGCGACTTCCTCCAGAGCATCTCGCCGGTCCTCGAGGCCCTCGAGGAGCAGGTCGTGCTCCTGCGCCTCCTGTCGGAGATGGCCGGTGACCCGCGCGGCGTGGCCGTGCGGATCGGCCGCGAGAACTCCTACGACGGCCTGGCCGAGACCTCCGTCGTCGCCACGGGCTACGGGCTCGGGGACGGGCCGAAGATCGGCGTCCTCGGGCCGACCCGCATGGACTACCCGGCCACGATGGCCGCTGTGCGCGCCGTAGCCCGCTACCTGTCCAAGATCCTCGCTGGAAGCTGAGAGAAAGAAGACTGTGAGCAGCCACTACGAAACCCTGGGCGTTCCGTCTGACGCGAGCGCTGAGGAGATCAAGAAGGCCTACCGGAAGCTGGCCCGCAAGCTCCACCCCGACGTGAACCCGGGGGAGGAGGCCGCGGAGCAGTTCAAGGCGGTCACGCACGCCTTCGAGGTCCTCTCCGACCCGCAGAAGCGGCGCGTCTACGACATGACCGGCAACGAGAACGGCACGGACAACGGGTTCGGCGGATCCTACAACGGCGCCGGCTTCGCGTTCCAGGACATCTTCGAGACGTTCTTCGGCGGTGCCGGCGGCCAGGCCGGGCCCGCCTCCCGCGTGCGCCGGGGCCAGGACGCGCTCATCGCCGTGCGGATCGAGCTCAAGGACGCCGTCTTCGGCGTCAACAAGAAGCTCGAGGTCGACACCGCGGTGACGTGCGAGCGCTGCGAGGGCTCGTGCTGCGAGCCCGGCACGGAGCCGGTGCGCTGTACCGTGTGCGGCGGCAGCGGCCACGTCCAGCGGGCCGTCCGCTCGATCCTCGGCCAGGTCATGACGACGGCCGCCTGCCCCTCGTGCCAGGGGTTCGGCACCGAGATCCCGAGCCCGTGCCACGAGTGCAGCGGCGAGGGCCGCGTGCGCAGCCGGCGCACGCTCACGGTGAAGATCCCGGCGGGCGTCTCCACGGGCACCCGGATCCAGCTCTCCGGCCAGGGCGAGGCGGGCACCGCCGGTGGCCCGCCGGGGGACCTCTACGTCGAGATCCGCGTGGCGCCGCACGCGATGTTCACCCGCGAGGGCGACCATCTGCACGCGACCCTCAGCGTGCCCATGACTGCCGCCGCGCTCGGTTCCGAGATGACGCTCGAGACGTTCGACGGCGAGCAGGGCATCACCCTGCGGCCGGGGACCCAGTCCGGGGACGTCGTGACGCTCCCGGGCCTGGGCGCGGCGCGGCTGCGCGGCGGCGGACGCGGCGACCTGCTCGTGACGGTCAAGGTCGAGACGCCCACCCGTCTGGACCCCGAGCAGGAGGAGCTGCTCCGACAGTTCGCAAAGCTCCGCGGCGAGCACGTGGGCGAGGGCAAGCTCGTGGGCAGCGGCGGCGTCTTCGCGAAGCTTCGCGACAAGCTGGGCAATCTCTGACATGTCCCGGCCGCTCTTCTACGTCCCCGCAGGCACGCTCGACGGCGCGGCGCCGGGGGAGCGCGTGACAGTTGCCGGATCCGAGGGACGTCACGCCGCGACGGTGCGCCGCCTCGGGCCAGGCGAGGGCGTAGACCTCGCCGACGGCGCGGGCGTGCGGGCCGCGGGGCAGGTCGAGCAGGCCGAGGGGTCGGAGCTCGTGGTCGTCCTCGAGAGCGTGGTCCGCGAGCCCCGCCAGCCCTTCCGCCTCGTCCTCGTCCAGGCCCTCGCGAAGGGGGACCGGGACGAACTCGCCGCGGAGACGGCCACGGAGCTCGGAGTCGACGCCGTGGTGCCGTGGCAGGCGGAGCGCTCGATCGTGCGGTGGAAGGCCGAGAAGGCCGAGAAGTCGCTCGCGAAATGGCGCGCGGTGGTCTTCGCCGCGGCGAAGCAGTCGCGCCGGGCGACTGTCCCGGCGGTGGAGGCTGCGCTCGACAGCGCTGGCCTCGCACGCCGGATCTCCTCGGCGCGCCTCGCCGTCGTGCTCCACGAGGAGGCCGTCGAGCCGCTCTCACGCGTCCTGGACAGCCTCATCGCACACCGCCACGGGGGAGACGGGGGCGAGGCCCGGGGCCGGGAGGATGAGGTGCTCTTCGTCGTCGGGCCCGAAGGGGGGATCAGCCCCGCGGAGATCGCACGGTTCACCGAGGCGGGGGCGGTCACGGCGCTCCTGGGGCCCCATGTGCTCAGGTCCTCGACTGCCGGTCCCGCAGCGTTGGCCCTCGCGGGGGACAGGCTGGGCCGCTGGCCGGGACGCACTGCCGAGCCGAGCTGACCCCTTGCTGGCCGGTGCCGGCGAGGGTGGAGCGTGTGCTCAGTCGCCGATCCGGAAGGACTTCGAGTCCCACTCCGTGCCGCCCGAGTCGGCCGGGGCAGAGGCGTCCGCTGACGGGAGGATGCGGACCGCGTAGTCGCCGTCCTCGAGGTTCACGGCGAACCGGAACTCGCCGGCACGGCCCGTCTCGCGGCTGGGCTGGGCGGTGCCCGAGAGGTAGACCGAGGCTGCGCCGGTGTCGTCCTTGCGCAGCACCTGCCATGCAATGGAGGCCTCGGGGCCTGCCACGCGGCCGGTGACCTTGAGCTGGCCCGCGAGCGCCGCGCCCTCCTGCGGATCGATGATCCAGGCCCGGGCCGCCATCGAGACGTCGCGCTGCATGGCCTGCCCGAGCTGGACGCGCTCGAACGCGAGCTGCGAAGTGCGCCCGTCCACGAGGAGCATGACCGAGATCGTCTGGGACGTGTCCACGAGCCCTGCGGTGGCCGCCGCGGCCGTCGCCGTGTACACCAGCTGCTGCACCGCGAGCTGCGCGGTGCGCTCGTCCACATTCGTGCTGAAGGCGTCCTTCGAGACGTCAACCGTGATGATGTTCGTTCCCGAGACCGAGGCGGCGAGCTTCTTGGGCTTCTGCCACGGGGAGAAGTAGTCCGGATCGAGCGGTTTGTCGTCCATCATGATCCGCAGCGCCTTGACCACCGGGTTGTCGTCGCTCTCCGCCTCGCGGAACTCGCGGTAGAGGAAGACGCCGTCACGGGACCGGCCCAGCCAGTAGACGGGGCTCTTGGCGGAGGTCTGCGATGTCTCGAGCGGTGCCGGCGACTGCGTGGCCCCGGCGCCGGCCCCGGTGGCGCCCGCTGCCGCAGTCGGCACGGGCTTCCCGGGCGCGGCGCACGAGGCGACGAGGAGTGCCGCGAGCACCGCAGCTGCGAGGGATGCACCGGCACGGCGGCGTGCCGTCCCGGCGGCTCGCCGCCGCGCGCGTGTGCCCATGGTCACTCCGCAGTGTCCTCTCGTGGAGTCCTGATGCTGTCGTAGGTCGGGGACGGGCCGGCGTCCTCGGGCCGAGCGCCCCGACAGCACGAACCAGCTTTGCACACCCTCGAGGCGCCGGAGGCGCTGTTGCTGCAACCGTTCCCCAAGTGATGCTGGATTGATACGTTGGCCCTCTCGGCGGTCCGGGGAAGTTGCCTGTGCTGGGACTGCACTGCTTCTGGAAGCGCGGTGCGGGGCGTGCAGCAGTACGATGAAGGTCACGCCGGCAGGCGCCGGCAGGAAAAGGAGAGCGACCGCCCGTGACAGCGGAATTCCCGCACACCACACCCGCCGCACGCACCGAGGTGCTGCGCTTCGGCTCCAGCGACGAGATGGTGAGGATCCTCGGCCCCCACGACGAGGCGCTCCGCTTCGTCGAGCAGCAGTTCCCTTCGGTGTCGATCCACGCGCGGGGGAACGAGCTGACCATCGTGGGCCCGCCCGCCGAGGCTCCGCGGATCCGGCGGCTGTTCGAGGAGATGACGGCCCTGGCGGGGCGGGGCACGCCAGTCACCCCGGCTTCGCTCACCCAGCTCGTGTCCATGCTGCGGACGGAGACCGTCGCGAACCCGGCGGACGTCCTGACCCACAACATCCTCTCGAGCCGCGGGCGCACCATCCGCCCCAAGACCGCCAACCAGAAGGACTACGTGGACGCGATCGATGCGAACACGGTCATCTTCGGGATCGGGCCCGCGGGCACAGGGAAGACCTACCTCGCCGTGGCGAAGGCGGTGCAGGCGCTGCAGCACAAGGACGTCAGCCGCATCCTCCTCACGCGTCCGGCCGTCGAGGCCGGGGAACGCCTCGGATTCCTCCCCGGCACCCTCAACGACAAGATCGACCCCTACCTGAGGCCCCTCTACGACGCGCTCCACGACATGATGGACCCCGAGTCGATCCCGCGTCTCATGGCAGCGGGGACGATCGAGGTGGCGCCCCTCGCGTACATGCGCGGCCGTACGCTCAACGACGCGTTCATCATCCTCGACGAGGCCCAGAACACGACGCCCGAGCAGATGAAGATGTTCCTCACGAGGCTCGGCTTCGGCTCCAAGATGGTGGTCACGGGGGACATCACCCAGGTGGACCTGCCGTCCGGGACGTCGTCCGGGCTCCGGGTCGTGCAGGAGATCCTCGAGGGGGTCGAGGACGTCTCCTTCTCGGTCCTCGACGCGTCCGACGTCGTGCGGCACCGGCTCGTCGGCGACATCGTCGACGCGTACGGGCGGTGGGACAGCCGCGAGCGCGCCCAGCAGGAGCGGCGGCGCAGCCGCGCTGCCGGACGGGGGACCCCGCCGTCGTCCGACGGCGCGCACGCTGCTGGGGCGGCGCCACGGGAGTCCGGCGCTGCTGCCGGGGCCGAGGGCTAAGCTGGGAACCGTGAGCATCGAAGTCAACAACGAGTCCGGAGTCCAGGTCGACGCCGAGGAGCTCGTCCGCCTCGCCCGGTTCGTCTTCGACCGTCTGTGGCTGCACCCCCAGACCGAGCTGTCCATCCTGCTCGTCGACGAGGACGCCATGGAGCGGCTCCACCTCGAGCTCATGGACGAGCCGGGCCCCACCGACGTCCTCTCCGTCCCGATGGACGAGCTCACGCCCGGGATGCCGGGACGTCCCACGCCCCAGGGCATGCTCGGCGACATCGCGGTGTGCCCGCAGGTCGCCTCCGAGCAGGCGGCCCGCGGTGGGCACTCGGTCGAGGACGAGATGCTCCTGCTCACGACCCACGGCATCCTCCACCTCCTCGGGTTCGACCATGCGGAGCCCGAGGAGCGCGAGGAGATGTTCGGGATGCAGCGCGAACTCCTGACCGAGTTCCTCGGCCGGCCCGCCCCCAGCGAGACGGTGGCGTGACCACCGTCCTGCTCATCACGCTCGCGCTCGTCTTCGTCACGCTCGCCGGGTTCCTCGCGGCCGCCGAGGCCGCCTTCGCCTTCCTTCCACGGCACGACGCCGAGGAGCGGATCGAGACGGGCACGGCGCCTGCCCTCGCCCGCGTGGTCGAGGACCCTGTCCCGCACCTCCAGGCCCTGCGCTTCTGGCGCATCTGGTTCGAGACGGCGGGCGCTGTCGCGGTCGCCGTGCTCGCGCACAGCTGGCTCGGCAACGTGTGGCTTGCCGGCCTCACGGCCACTGCCGCCATGGCCCTCGTCGGGTTCCTCCTCGTCGGAGTGTCGCCGAGGCAGCTCGGACGGTTGCACGCCCTGCCCATCGCCTCGGCCGCTGCTCCGCTCGTGCGCGCCCTCCGCCTCGTCCTCGGACCCATCCCGGCGTGGCTGGTCTCCCTCGGCAGCTCGGCCAGCGGCGCCGACCCGCGCCACGAGGACGCGACCTACAGCGCCACCGAGCTGCGCGAGTTCGTGGAGCGCGCGAGCGACGCCGAGGACTTCGAGGACGAGAAGGCCGAGCTCCTGCAGTCCGTGTTCGAGCTCGGCGAGACGCTCGTGCGAGCCGTGATGGTGCCGCGCACGGACATCGTCGCGATCGAGTCCGGCTCCACGGCCGCCCAGGCGATGTCGCTCTTCCTGCGCTCGGGCTGCTCCCGTGTGCCGGTCTTCGGCGAGAGCCTCGATGACGTGCGGGGCGTCCTCTACCTCAAGGACGTCGCTGCACACCTCCACCGGTCGCCGGCCCGGGAGGGCGGCTACGGCCAGGCGGCGGCGACCGCCGTCGACCTCCTCGCACGCGAGCCCCGGTTCGTGCCCGAGTCCAAGCCGGTCGACGACCTCCTCACCGAGCTCCAGCGCGAGTCGATCCACCTCGCGATCGTCGTGGACGAGTACGGCGGCACGGCGGGGCTCGTGACCCTTGAGGACCTCATCGAGGAGCTCGTGGGCGAGATCGTCGACGAGTACGACGTCGATGCCGCAGAGGCGGTGCTCCTCGAGCCCGGCCGGTTCCGCATCGCCGCCCGGATGAGCCTCGACGACCTCGGCGAGCTCTTCGGCGTCGACCTCGAGGATGACGAGGTCGAGACCGTCGGCGGGCTCCTCGCGAAGGGCCTGGGCCGCGTCCCCATCGTCGGGAGCACGGCGGACATCCACGGGATCCGGCTCACGGCCGAGCGGATCGAGGGCCGGCGCAACCGCATCAGCCACATCCTGGCCGAACGCGCCCCCGAGCCCGCATCCACCCCAGCACCCCACGACGCCGAGCAAGCTCCCGTTGCCCGAGAAGCAGAGGACCACCATGGCTGAAACCCACCGCATGAATGCCGGCCAGACGGCCGAGGACTACCGGGCGGGATTCGCTGTGCTGGTCGGCCGCCCCAACGCCGGGAAGTCGACCCTCACGAATGCGCTTGTCGGCCAGAAGGTCGCGATCACGTCCGCGAAGCCGCAGACCACGCGGCACACCATCCGCGGGATCGTGCACCGCGAGGACGGACAGCTGATCCTCGTGGACACCCCTGGCCTGCACCGGCCGCGGACCCTCCTCGGCCAGCGGCTCAACGACCTCGTGGCCGACACGCTCTCTGAAGTCGACGCGATCGGCTTCTGCCTTCCGGCGAACGAGCGCATCGGCCCGGGGGACCGTTTCATCGCGAACCAGCTCGCCGCCGTCGGCCGCAAACCGATCGTGGCGATCGTGACGAAGGCCGACCTCGTGGACCGCGCCCAACTCGCTGAGCAGCTGCTCGCCGTCGATGCACTGGGCCGTGAGGTCCTCGGAGGCGAGGGGTGGACTGCGCTCGTCCCCGTGTCGGCCAAGGACGGCTATCAGGTCAGGACCGTCCAGGACGTGCTCATCTCCCACATGCCGCCCTCGCCGCCGCTGTACCCGGACGGCGAGCTCACGGACGAGCCCGAAGCGGTCATGGTGGCCGAGCTCATCCGCGAGGCCGCGCTCGAGGGCGTCCGCGACGAGCTCCCGCACTCCCTGGCCGTGGTGGTCGAGGAGATCCTGCCGCGCGAAGGCCGCACTGAGGACAACCCCCTGCTGGACGTGCGCGTGCACCTCTTCGTCGAGCGGCCGTCCCAGAAGGCGATCATCATCGGCAAGGGCGGTTCCCGCCTGCGCGAGGTCGGCACCACCGCCCGGCGGGGGATCGAGGCGCTCCTCGGCACTCGCGTCTACCTCGACCTCCACGTCAAGGTGGCCAAGGACTGGCAGCGCGACCCCAAGCAGCTCGGCCGCCTCGGCTTCTAGAGCCCCGAGGTCCTGGATGGAAGCGCGTTCACAGCAGGTATTCAGGGCCGGCCGGTACGATGTACTGACCCCTGAAACCGTAGGAAGGCCTCTCCGTGGCTCGACGTCCTGACGCCGCACTGGCCCACCGGGCCGGTGCGCACCACGCCCCCCTCGGCGCAGGACCCACACCGCGGCATCTCAGCACCGGCGCGCGGCACCGGGCCCTGCGCATCGCCGCCGTCGTCGTGGCAGTCGCCCTGGTCGGTGTCCTCGTGCTGGCCGGCTACTGGTTCCTGCGCCTGCAGACCAACCTGCGCCAGGCGCCGCTGTCCGCGGGCACCGGGACGGCCGATGCCTCGAGCGACGCGACCGACCGCCTGCAGATCCTCATCGTCGGCACGGACACGCGCGACGGTGCGAACTCCGCGTACGGCACGGCGGAGGACAGCGCGGGGACGGGCAACGCGGACGTCATGATCCTCATGGACATCCCTGAGGACAACCAGCGCATCACCATGGTGAGCTTCCCGCGCGACCTCATGGTGCCGATCCCCGCGTGCGAGGACTCCGAGACGGGGGTCAAGCACAACGCGGTGCCGGTGGGCCAGCTCAACTCCTCGATGTCCCTCGCAGGCCCCGGCTGCACCGTCGATGCGCTCAACAGCATCACGGGCCTGACGATCGACCACTTCCTCATCGCGGACTTCAACGCCGTGAAGGAACTGTCCAACACGATCGGCGGCGTCCAGGTGTGCGTCAACGCGGATATCGACGACAGCTACTCCGGGCTCAAGCTGCGCGCGGGCCAGAACACGATCAAGGGCGAGCAGGCCCTGGCGTTCCTGCGCAGCCGCCACGGCGTGGGCGACGGCAGCGACCTCTCCCGGATCAAGAGCCAGCAGACCTTCCTGGCGTCCCTGGCCCGCAAGGTCCGTTCCGACGGCACCCTCGGGAATGTCCCCAAGATGCTCGGCATCGCGGACACCATCACGCGCAACCTCACGGTGGACAGCCCCCTCGCGAACCCCCAGTCGCTGCTCACGATCGGCAACCGCCTCAAGGACGTCGACCTCGCGAAGGTAGCCTTCGTGACCGTCCCGATCGAGGAGTACCCTGCAGACCCCGCGAGGGTCCAGCTCAAGGAACCCGATGCGGAGGGGCTCTTCCAGGCCCTGCGGGACGGACGCGACCTCACTGCGCCGGACGCGCCGGCGCCCACGTCCACCCCCTCGGCGACCCCCCCGCCGAGCGGCGCCCCTGCGCCGACGGCCCCGAGCACGCGGGCCTACGACGCCTCGACCCAGCCGGTGGCGGTCGCCGACGGGACCGGCGCCGTGGGACGGGGGAAGCAGCTCCTCGAGTACCTCGCCAAGGACGGGTTCGCGTCGGCCACGCTCTTCGACGCCGAGCCCGCTGCCGCGACCACCGTCTACTACAGCGTGGGCTTCGAGGACGTCGCGGCAGACATCGCGGCACGCTTCAAGCTGCCCGCAGCGCAGGTCCAGCCCTCCACTGCCATCTACGGCGTGCAGCTCTACGCCGGCGCGGACTTCACGAGCGGTGACAGGTTCGTGGCGAAGGTCCCCAAGGACGTCGTGGCACAGACCGCCGCAGAGAAGACGTGCCAGTCGGCCTACGGCTACTGAGCCCAACCGGTGGAGCGGGCCGCCAGGAGGCGGCCCGCTCCGACGCCCGGGTCACCAGATGGTGACCCGCTCCTCGGGCTCGAGCCACATCGCGTCCCCGGGCTGTACCCCGAACGCGGCGTGGTAGGCGTCGAGGTTCTTCACGATCGCGTTGGTGCGGAACTCGTTGGGGGAGTGCGGGTCGATCGAGAGCCTGCGGACGGTCTCCTCGGGCCGGCACACCTGCCGCCAGACGGTGGCCCATGAGATGAAGAAGCGCTGCGCCCCGCTCAGCCCCTCGATCACGGGCGCCTCCCCGCCCCCGAGGCTCAGCTCGTAGGCCTTGTAGGCGATGCCGAGCCCGCCGAGGTCCCCGATGTTCTCGCCCAGGGTCAGCCGCCCGTTCACTGTGTGGCCCGGAGCCTCGGCCGGTGAGAGGGAGCCGAACTGGTCCACGAGCCGGGCGGTCAGGGCCTCGAACGCGCCGCGGTCCTCGTCGGTCCACCAGTTCCGCAGGGCGCCGCTGCCGTCGAACTGCGAACCCTGGTCGTCGAAGCCGTGCCCGATCTCGTGGCCGATCACCGCGGCGATGCCGCCGTAGTTGACCGCCGGGTCCGCGTCCGGGTGGAAGAACGGCTCCTGCAGGATCGCGGCGGGGAACACGATCTCGTTCATGAGCGGGTGGTAGTAGGCGTTGACCGTCTGGGGCGTCATGAGCCACTTGACCCGGTCCACGGGCTTGCCGATCTCGTCGAGGAGCCGGTCCAGCTCGCCGGCGTGGGCCCGGTGGACGTTGCCCAGAAGGTCGCCGTCCTCGATGTCCACGGCGGAGAAGTCGATCCACTCGTCCGGATAGCCGATCTTGGGACGGAACGCAGCGAGCTTCTCAAGGGCTCGTTCGCGGGTCTCCTGGCCCATCCACGGCAGCACCGAGATGCTCTCCCGGTACGCTTCGACGACGTTGTCCACGAGCTCCTGCATCTCGTGCTTGTGGGCGGCGGGGAAGTGCCGGTCCACATAGAGGCGCCCCACCGCCATCCCGAGGCCTGCCTCGACGGCGGCGACGCCACGCTTCCAGCGCTCCCGGTTCTGGGGCGTGCCGGAGAGCACGGTGCCGTAGAACGCGAAGTGGCGGTCCACGAATGCCGATGACAGGTACGGGCACGCCGCGCCCAGGAGGTGCCCGGTGAGCCACAGCTTCCAGGACCGCAGCGGCACTTCCTCGAGGAGTGCGGCGATCCCGGCGAGGTAGTCGGGGTTTCCGACGACGAGCTCGGCCCAGGCGTCCGACCCCACCCCGGTCTCGCGCGCCCAGAGCGGGAAGTGGGCAAAGGCCTCGGCGGCCTGGTCCCCGGTGCGCAGGTTGTAGGTCTTCTGGGGGTCCCGCAGGCTCACGCGGTCCCAGTGCAGCGACGCGATGCGCCGCTCGAGTGCCAGCACGTCGTCGGCGTCCTGCGCCGCGGTGGTGGACCCGAGCAGGGCGAACATGTCCTCCAGGTACTCGGTGTACGCCGTGACAGTCTCGGCGAACTTGTCCTCGCGGTAGTACGACTCGTCGGGTAGGCCGAGGCCGCTCTGGGACACGTAGAGCAGGACCCTCTCGGGGTCGCCCGCGTCCGGCGCCGCGTAGAAGCCGAGGAGGCCGTCAACGCCGGCCCTGCCGAGCCGCGCGGAGGCCGCGACGAGCGACTCGACGTCCGTGACGGCGTCGACCGCATCCAGGAGCGGGCGGAGGGGGCCGGCGCCGAGCCGCTCTGCCTCCTCGGCGTCCATGAAGGAACGGTAGAACGCGCCGATCTTCGCCTCGTCGGTGCCCGGCGGATGCTGGCCGGCTGCGAGCTCCTCGATGAGCTCGCGCACATCTGCCTCGGAGCGGTCGCGGAGCTGGACGAACGTCCCCACGAGTGCGCGGTCGTCGGGGATGGAGGTGGACGCGAGCCACCCGCCGTTGACGTGGCGGTACAGGTCGTCCTGGGGCCGGACGTCCTCGTCGAAGTACTCGCGGTCGACGCCGGACGGCGCGCTCGGGCTGGTCATGGTGCCTCCTGGGGTCGGTCGCTTCATCTTAGGCAGCGGCCGCGCCTGGAGGGCAGGAGGCCGTGCGCGTGGTGCTATCGTGGCCGTGTGCCGAACGCGCTGCTTCTTCTTAGCTGCCGTGGCGGGGCCAACTAGTCGCTGATCCAGCGAGGCCGGACCCCCGCCGCGGAGTCCTCACGTGCCCCGGCTGCCGTGGATCCCAGCGACGAAGAAAGGCCTACAGTAAAACCATGCGCAACGCTCAGAAGCCCTCGGGCATGCCCGTCCACCGCTATGTACCGTTCCACGAGCAGATCACCGTCGAACTGCCCGACCGGACGTGGCCCGACAAGCGGATCGAGAAGGCCCCGCGATGGTGCGCCGTGGACCTCCGCGACGGCAACCAGGCACTCATCGACCCCATGAGCCCGGCCCGCAAGCTGAAGATGTTCAAGCTCCTCGTCTCCATGGGCTACAAGGAGATCGAGGTCGGGTTCCCCTCCGCCTCCCAGACCGACTTCGACTTCGTGCGCCAGCTCATCGAGGGCGGCCACATCCCCGACGACGTCACGATCCAGGTGCTGACCCAGGCGCGCGAGCACCTGATCGAGCGCACCTACGAGGCGATCGCCGGCGCGAAGCAGGCGATCGTCCACCTCTACAACTCCACGTCGGTGCTCCAGCGCCGCGTCGTGTTCAACCAGGACGAGGACGGGATCCTGGACATCGCCGTCCAGGGCGCCCTCCTGTGCAAGAAGTACGAGGAGACGGTCCCGGACACGCACATCACCTACGAGTACTCGCCCGAGTCCTTCACGGGGACGGAGCTCGAGTACGCGGCCCGGGTGTGCAACAAGGTGGCCGAGATCTTCGAAGCCTCGGCGGACAGCCAGGTCATCATCAACCTGCCGGCCACGGTCGAGATGGCCACGCCGAACGTGTACGCGGACTCGATCGAGTGGATGAGCCGCCACCTGCACCCGCGCGAGGGCATCATCCTCTCGCTCCACCCGCACAACGACCGCGGCACGGGCGTCGCCGCCGCCGAGCTCGGCTACCTGGCCGGAGCGGACCGGATCGAGGGCTGCCTCTTCGGCAATGGCGAGCGCACGGGCAACGTGGACCTCGTGACCCTCGGGCTGAACCTCTTCGTCCAGGGCATCGACCCGATGATCGACTTCTCGGACATCGACGAGGTGCGCCGGACGGTCGAGTACTGCAACCAGCTGCCCGTGGGGGAGCGCGTCCCGTACGGCGGCGACCTCGTCTTCACGGCGTTCTCCGGCTCCCACCAGGACGCGATCAAGAAGGGCTTCGAGGCCCTCGAGCGTGATGCCGCGGCCGCCGGAAAGGCCGTCGAGGAGTTCACGTGGCAGGTCCCGTACCTGCCCGTGGACCCGAAGGACCTCGGCCGCACCTACGAGGCCGTCATCCGCGTCAACTCCCAGTCGGGCAAGGGCGGCGTGGCGTACCTGCTCAAGAACGAGCACCACCTCGACCTGCCGCGGCGCGCGCAGATCGAATTCTCGGGCGTCATCCAGCGCCGCACCGACACGGTGGGCGGAGAGGTCAGCGCCGCGGAGCTGTGGCGCATCTTCAGCGACGAGTACCTGCCGTCCGCCTCGGGCGACGGCAGCGCGCCGTGGGGGAAGTTCGCGCTCTCCTCGGTGAACACCGAGACGGCCGAGGACGGCACGATGACGCTGCATGCGACCCTGCGCATCGACGGCTCGCAGGTGCGCCGGACCGGCACGGGCAACGGCCCCATCGCGGCGCTGTTGGACATCCTCTCTGCCGAGGGCGTGGACGTGCGGGTCCTCGACTACAGCGAGCATGCGCTCTCCGAGGGCGGCAACGCCCGCGCCGCCGCGTACGTCGAGTGCGCGGTGGGCGACCGCGTGCTGTGGGGCGTGGGCATCGACTCCAACACGTCGATGTCCTCGCTCAAGGCCGTCATCTCGGCGGTCAACCGGGCACTGCGGGACGCCGCCGCGGTCTGACGGCCGGCACGGACGACGGCGGCAGGCACCGCGCGTGCGCGGGTCGCCCGCCGCCGTCGTCCGCTCCGTGGGAGAATGGCCCGATGGCCGAGTCGACGTTCGCCGCGCGCAGCTACCGGGATGACGGGGTGGTCCTGCGCACCCACAAGCTGGGGGAAGCGGACCGGATCGTCGTGATCCTCACCAAGCACCACGGGCTCGTCCGGGCGGTGGCCCGCGGCGTCCGCCGCACGGGAAGCAGATTCGGGTCCCGGCTCGAACCGTTCATGGTCACGGACGTCCAGCTCGTGCACGGCCGATCCCTGGACGTCGTGGGGCAGGCCGCCGCGAGGGCCGGCTACGGGGCCGCCATCGCAGCAGACTACTCGCGCTACACCGTGGCGGCCGCGATGGCGGAGACCGCTGAGCGGCTCACCGCCTCGGACGGGGACGGCGCCACCTCCCAGTACCAGCTCCTCGTCGGGGCCCTGGCCGCGCTGAGCAGGGGCGCCCATGCGCCGGGTCTCATCCTCGACTCGTACATGCTGCGGGCCCTTGCCACGGCCGGATGGGCACCGTCCTTCACCGACTGCGCCCGGTGCGGCGAGCCGGGCCCGCACGGTGCGTTCAGCGCTGCGCTCGGCGGGATCGTCTGCACGGCATGCCGGCCCCCCGGCTCCCCGGCGCCCGCGCCGGAGACGGTGAGCCTCCTTGCGGCGCTCCTGGCCGGGGACTGGGCCGCTGCCGACGCATCGGAGGCAGTCCATCGCCGGGAGGCGGCGGGGCTCGTCGCCGCCTACGCCCAATGGCATCTCGAGCGTGCGGTGGGGTCCCTGCGGCTCGTCGAGCGCGAGCCCACAGACCTGTGAGTGCGGCATTGGCGCTCTCGGGCAGGCTCTCTCCTCGACCACGGTCCCTCCCAGCCTGGGGCCAGTCCCTTCCAGCCAGCGCCCAGTTCCCCCCAGACCACTCCCGGACGGTGACCACCACGTGATGACTCCCCGAAAGCCCAGCCAGCCTGCCGCCGTCGTGCGCCCCTTCCCGCACCCGAGCGGTGCGACGGCACCGGCGATCCCCGCCGAGTTCGTGCCGCGGCACGTGGCCATCGTCATGGACGGCAACGGCCGCTGGGCCAACGAGCGCGGCCTGCCGCGGATCGAGGGCCACAAGGCAGGGGAGCCTGCGCTCCTCGACGTGGTGGCCGGCGCGATCGAGCTCGGCATCGAGTACGTGTCCGTCTACGCGTTCTCGACCGAGAACTGGAAGCGTTCGCCCGAGGAGGTCCGCTTCCTCATGGGCTTCAACAAGGAGGTGCTGCGGCGCCAGCGCGACACCCTGGGCTCGTGGGGCGTGCGGATCCGCTGGGCGGGACGGCGTCCGCGCCTGTGGGGGTCGGTCATCCGCGAGCTCGAGGACGCCGAGCAGCTCACGCGCTCCAACACCGTGTGCCACCTGACGATGTGCGTGAACTACGGCGGGCGTGCCGAGATCGCCGACGCCGCGGCCGCCATCGCTCGCGACGTGGCGGACGGGCGGCTGAGCCCGCGTGCGGTGAACGAGAAGACCGTGCAGCGCTACCTCGACGAGCCTGACCTGCCCGATGTGGACCTGTTCCTGCGCAGCTCGGGGGAGCAGCGCCTGAGCAACTTCCTGCTGTGGCAGTCCGCGTACGCCGAGATGGTGTTCATGGACACGCTCTGGCCGGACGTGGACCGGCGCACGCTGTGGGAGGCGGTCGAGGTCTACGCGCGCCGCGACCGCAGGTACGGCGGCGCTGTGGACCGCGCCCCCGCCATCTGAGGCCCAAGCGCTCTCGACTGGGGCTCAGACCCCTTCGAGCCACTGAGCGAGCCGCGCGTAGGCCTCGCGGCGCACGCCGGGCGCGGAGAGCAGCACGTCGTGCAGGCCGCCCTCGATCCGCGCCACCTCGAGCCGGCGGCACAGCGCCCCGGCAGCGAGCAGCATCGGTCCCACCGGGAGCACAGCGTCGGTGCGCCGCATCCGCTCACGCCAGAAGAGGCCCAGGTCCGAGGAGGCGGAGGCGAGCAGGAGCGTCGGGACCTCGATGGCCGGCCCGGCACGCAGCGATCGCTGGGCCTCGAGGACTCCGTGGAGCCAGCCCACTCGCACGGGGAACGCGTGCCTGGGGCGGAGCGCCGCGTCCAGGTCCCATTCGCCGCCGGCCTCGCGGGCGACCGCGCGCCAGTAGTGGCCGCGCGGAGGCAAGGGGATGGGCGCCTCGGGCCGGGTCCGGGCGGCGCGGCCGAGGACGCCCTCGAGGACGCGCGCCGGGCGGTCCCCGAGGTGGGGCACGAGCCACGGGCTGCTCAGGACCAGCCCGGCCAGTGCGCCCGGCTCCCGCTGGGCGAACAGGGCCGCGGCGAGGCCTCCGGCCGAGTGGCCCATGAGCACGGGCTCAACGCCGGACGCCTCGGATGCCGCCTGGACGGCGGCGCCCACGCTCTCGAGGTAGTGCCCCGAGGAGCCGACGAACCCGGGAGTTCCGGGCCCGGCGAGACTGCGGCCGTGGCCTGGGAGGTCGAGGGCGTACAGCGGGCGGCCCCGCGAGGAGGAGAAGCGGGCCAGCTCTGCATTGAAGAAGTAGTCGCTCCAGCCGTGGACGTAGACGAGAGGGGCGTGCGGGGGCGCCTCTGGGTCCGCCGGGCCGGCCGGCATGTGGCGGACGAGGACGCCGAGCGGCCCGTGGGACCCGTCGCCCAGCGCCCGCGCCTCGAATCCGGGGCCGAGGAAGTCGGGCGCCCAGTCCTGCTGCCCCATGCATGCGAGGCTACGCCCCGGAGGGAGTGCAGCGCATTTGGGAACGGGGCGGCGTGGCGCGAAACTGGGGTCATGCGCTTCTACCCCCTCTTCTTCCGGGCCGCCTTCTCGTGGATGGACGCCGAACGCGCCCACCGCCTCGGTTTCGGCGCCATCCGAGCGGTCCACGCCTGCGGGCTCGGCCGTGTCCTGGAGCGCTTCACCGCGCCGGCCCCCTCGCTGCGCACCGAGGCGTTCGGCCTCGCGTTCCCGTCGCCGTTCGGCCTCGCGGCCGGGTTCGACAAGGAGGGGAAGGGCATCGAGGCGCTCGTCGAGCTCGGCTTCGGGCACGTCGAGGTCGGCACCATCACTGGCCGCCCCCAGCCCGGCAACCCGGCCCCTCGGCTCTTCCGCCTCGTCGAGGACCGCGCGGTCGTCAACCGGATGGGCTTCAACAACGACGGCGCCGAGGCCGTCGCACCCCGGATCGCCGCGGCCCGCGCTGCCCTCCAGGAGCGCTACGGGGACCGCCGCCCCGTCATCGGGGTCAACATCGGAAAGACCAAGGCTGTCGAGCTCGAGGACGCCGTGGATGACTACCGCTTCAGCACGCGGCTGCTCGCGCCGGTGGCGGACTACCTCGTGGTCAATGTGAGCTCTCCCAACACGCCCGGCCTCCGGCTCCTCCAGAGCGTCGAGTCCCTGCGGCCGCTGCTGACCGCCGTGCGCGAGGAGTCCGAGCGCGCTGCGGGCCGCCGCGTCCCGCTGCTGGTCAAGATCGCGCCGGACCTGAGTGATGAGGACGTCGACGATGTCGCGCGGCTCGCGCTGGAGACGGGCCTCGAGGGCATCATCGCGACCAACACGACCATCGGGCGCGACGGACTCGCCAGCCCGGCAGGGAAGGTCGAGGCGGCCGGCGCCGGCGGCCTCTCCGGCGCCCCGCTCAAGGAGCGCTCGCTCGCGGTGCTCCGCCGGCTCAGGGCGGCGGTGGGGGACGGGCTCGTCCTCGTCGCCGTCGGCGGCGTCGAGACCGCCGACGACGTGCGGGAGCGCCTCGACGCCGGCGCATCGCTCGTGCAGGGCTACACGGCGTTCCTCTACGAGGGGCCGTTCTGGGCCGCGCACGTCAATCGGGGCCTCGCGCGCACCATGGCGGCCACGGTCGCCTGAGCAGGCCCGCGCACAGCGGGCGGAAGACGACGACGGCGCGGCACCCGGGTGGGTGCCGCGCCGTCGTGCTTGGCGGTCCGGAGGAGGCCGACTCAGGCCGGGTACTCCCGACTCAGGCCGGGGTACTCCCGCTCAGGCCGGGTACTGGCCGCGCTTGACCTGCGGCTTGGGGAGGCGCAGCGGGCGGAACTGCAGGGCACGCATGCTCCCGTACCACACGGTGCCGCGCTCGACCTCGCCGAACTTCGCCACGAGGCGCTTCTTCAGCTGGCGGGAGAGCCAGAACGTGTCCGCGAAGACGAGCAGGAACACGCCCCAGAACGCCGTGAGGATGTACACCTGCGCCGTGCTGTCCTGCGGCACGACGAACGAGGCGATGACGAAGACGAGGGCCGCGAACATGAGGTACTCGCCGAGGTTGAAGCGGGCGTCCACCACGTCGCGGGCGAAGCGCTTCTGCGGGCCGCGGTCGCGCCACGGGAGATTGCGCTCGTCGCCGGTCTCGAGGGCGCGGCGCACGCGCAGGCGCTCTTCTGCGGCCGCCTGGCGCTCGGCCGCCTTCGAGGCCTTGCGGTCAGTGGGCACGAGAGGCCTGCGCCGTGCCGCCTCCTGGTCCTTGCGGCGGGGGGTCGGGGCGCCCTTGCCCCCTCGGGGGGCCGCCTCCGATTCCGCGGGCATGACGGGCTTCTCGGCGGGGGTCTCGTTCTTGCGTCCAAACACCACCTCAGGATACCGGCCGCGGGGCAGGCATTGAGCCGGGCCACGGCCCCGCGTAGTGTGAAGTTATGTTTTCACAGTCTGCCCAGCCCGCCGTCGCCGAGGGCGCCGTCACCGCCCTGCGGGACGCCGTCGGCCGCCGCTTCCCCGAGACCCTCGCCGAGCTCGCCGCCCTCGTCGCCGTGCCCGGCATCGCCTGGCCGTCCTTCCCGGCGGAGCAGCTCGAGCGCAGCGCGGAGGCGGTCCTCGGCCTCGTGCGCGCCGCGGGCTTCGACGACGCCGAGATCCTCCGTGCCCCGAAGCCGGACGGCACGCCCGGCGGACCGGCCGTCGTCGCCCACCGTGCGCCCGCCCCAGGACAGCCGACAGTCCTGCTCTACGCACACCACGATGTCCAGCCGCCGGGGGAGCGGGACCTGTGGGAATCGGAACCGTTCGTGGCGACCGAGCGCGACGGGCGGCTCTACGGACGCGGCGCGGCAGACGACAAGGCAGGGATCCTCGTGCACCTCGCAGCCTGCCGGGCACTCGCCGAGGCCTCGCCCGGGCAGGGCGGGGTGGGCATCACCCTCTTCATCGAAGGCGAGGAGGAGGCGGGCTCGCCCAGCTTCCGCTCGTTCCTCGAGGCCTACCGCGACCGTCTGGCTGCGGACGTGATCGTCGTCGCGGACTCGAGCAACTGGGCCGTGGGAAAGCCCGCCGTGACGACGAGCCTGCGGGGCCTCGTGGACGGCACGTTCGAGGTCGGCGTGCTCGCCCACGCGGTGCACTCGGGCGTCTTCGGAGGCCCCGTCCTCGACGCGCCCACGCTCCTCGCCCGGCTCATCGCGACGCTGCACGACGACGAGGGGAACGTCGCCGTCGCCGGGCTCGTCGCGGGGGACGATCCCGAGGTCGACTATCCGGAGGAGCAGTACCGGCGCGACGCTTCGGTGCTCGACGGCGTGGCCCTCGCCGGGAGCGGGAGCATCGCCGCCCGGCTGTGGACCCGGCCCGCGCTCTCGATCATCGGCATCGACGTGCCGGCGGTCGCGGTGGCATCGAACACGGTCCAGCCGGCGGCGAGGGCCAAGTTCAGCCTGCGCCTCGCGCCCGGCCAGGACCCGGCCGCCGCTCTGGAGGCGGTGCGCCGCCACCTCGAGGAGCACGTGCCCTTCGGTGCGCACCTGCGCTTCACACCGGGGGAGACGGGGAGCGCGTTCCTCGCGGACACCTCGACCGAGGCGGCCCGAACGCTCCACTGGGCGCTCTCCGCAGCCTGGGGGACGGACGCGGTGGACATGGGCATGGGCGGCTCCATTCCCTTCATCGCGGACCTCACGGAGGTCTTCCCCGACGCGGACGTGCTCATCACCGGCGTCGAGGACCCCGACTCGCGGGCCCACAGCGCCAACGAGTCGCTGCATGTGGGCGATTTCGAGAAGTGCATCCTCGCCGAGGCTCTGCTGCTCGCCGGGCTCCGGCGGTAGGCGGCGTGTGACGTCGGCTACATGGGGTTAGCAGACCCTCACACTTCGGTCGTAGCATGGACAGAAGGCCGAAGTCAGCCGGAGGCCACAGTCACCCGAGGGTTGGGCAGCCCGGCCAAGGAGAGAAGGTACACAATGAGCACTGCAACCAACGAGTCCGAGGCGCTGGCCTCGCACGAGGTGGCCCTCACCGATGTCGCCGCGGGCAAGGTCCGCAGCCTCCTCGAGCAGGAGGGCCGCACCGACCTGCGTCTGCGCGTCTCGGTGCAGCCGGGTGGCTGCTCGGGCCTCATCTACCAGCTCTACTTCGACGAGCGACTCCTCGACGGCGACGCCGTGCGGGACTTCGACGGCGTCGAGGTCGTGGTCGACAAGATGAGCGTTCCTTACCTCGCTGGTGCCACGATCGACTTCGAGGACACGATCTCGAAGCAGGGCTTCACGATCGACAACCCCAACGCGCAGGGCTCGTGCGCGTGCGGCGACTCGTTCCACTGAGTTGCCCCTCTGCAGGCCTCGGCCGTGCCTCCGCTGCCCTGTTTCCAGGGTCCGTGGGGGCACGGCCGAGGCGTGCCGGGGACATGTGGGCGATTGCCGCGCGATAGCGGTAAGCTCTACACCGAGTAGTAAAACTATGTCACCCGACACTCGGATCTGGGCCTGCCAGTTTGGGCTGCCTGTGCGAGCGCCGGAGCAAAGCACCAAGAGGAAGGGCCGTCTGTGAGGTCGCAGAACCGAACCAGCAGCCAGCGCAGTCGCATCATCTCGGTCACGGCCCTCGCCGCGGCCGGCGCGCTCGCACTGTCTGGATGTTCACCCGAGGTACAGCGAGGCTGGCTGCCGACTGAGAAGGACACGACCAGCAATACGGGCATCCTGACGGACCTCTGGGTCAACTCGTGGATTGCGGCGCTGATCGTCGGCATCATCACCTGGGCGCTCATGCTCTGGTGCATCGTGGCGTACCGCCGGCGCAAGGGCGCGACGGGCTTCCCCCGCCAGATCAGCTACAACCTCCCCCTCGAGATCTTCTACACGGCGATCCCGCTGTTCCTCGTCGTCGTGTTCTTCTACTTCACGGACCGCGACCAGCGCGCCGTCGACAACCCGAACGCGAACCCGGACGTGACCGTCAATGTGGTCGGCAAGCAGTGGTCCTGGGACTTCAACTACGAGCAGGGCGGCATCGTCAAGGAAGACGTCCACGAGTCGGGCATCCAGGCGCACCTCACCGGCAAGGAGTACGACCTCGAGCAGCTCCCCACGCTCTACCTGCCGGTGGACAAGAGCGTCACGGTCGAGCTCACCTCCCGCGACGTGATCCACTCCTTCTGGGTTCCCGCGTTCCTGCAGAAGCGGGACATGATCCCCGGCAAGCCCAACTACATGTACTTCACCCCGCAGAAGGAAGGCGTCTATGAGGGGAAGTGTGCCGAGCTCTGCGGCGAGTACCACTCTGAGATGCTCTTCCGTGTGAAGGTGGTCTCCGAAGCCGAGTTCCAGGCGCATCTGGTCGGCCTCGAGAAGGGCCTCCTCGACGAGAAGTACGACCGCAACCCGAACCTGAACGAGAAGTAAGGGACCATGGCCACCTATACACAGTCGCCTTCGGCCGGCGCCCTGAGCGCGCCGGTGGTGCCCAAGTCCAAGGGGCGCATCGTCGTCAACTGGATCACCTCCACGGACCACAAGACCATCGGGTACATGTACCTGATCGCCTCGTTCGTCTTCTTCTGCCTCGGTGGCGTCATGGCCCTGCTGATCCGTGCCGAGCTCTTCGAGCCCGGCATGCAGATCCTGCAGACCAAGGAGCAGTACAACCAGCTGTTCACGATGCACGGCACCGTGATGCTGCTGATGTTCGCGACGCCGCTGTTCGCCGGCTTCACGAACGTCATCATGCCGCTCCAGATCGGCGCCCCCGACGTCGCCTTCCCGCGCCTCAACGCGCTGGCGTTCTGGTTCTTCCTCTTCGGCTCGACGATCGCCACGGCCGGCTTCATCACCCCGCAGGGTGCCGCCTCCTTCGGCTGGTTCGCCTACGCTCCGCTGTCCAACACGACGTTCACGCCCGGTGTGGGCGGTGACCTCTGGGTCTTCGGCCTCGCCCTCTCCGGCTTCGGCACCATCCTCGGTGGCGTCAACTTCATCACGACGATCATCTGCATGCGCGCCCCGGGCATGACCATGTGGCGCATGCCGATCTTCACCTGGAATGCGCTGATCACGTCGATCCTCGTGCTCATGGCCTTCCCGCCGCTCGCTGCCGCCCTGTTCGGCCTCGGTGCGGACCGCCGCTTCGGTGCCCACGTGTTCGACCCGGAGAACGGCGGCGCCGTGCTCTGGCAGCACCTGTTCTGGTTCTTCGGCCACCCCGAGGTGTACATCATCGCCCTGCCGTTCTTCGGCATCGTCTCCGAGATCTTCCCGGTGTTCAGCCGCAAGCCGATCTTCGGCTACAAGGGCCTCGTCTTCGCGACGATCGCGATCGCAGCCCTCTCGGTGACCGTGTGGGCCCACCACATGTACGTGACGGGCGCCGTCCTGCTCCCGTTCTTCGCGTTCATGACGATGCTGATCGCCGTCCCGACCGGTGTGAAGTTCTTCAACTGGATCGGCACGATGTGGCGGGGATCGCTCACCTTCGAGACTCCCATGCTGTGGAGCATCGGCTTCCTCATCACGTTCCTCTTCGGCGGACTGACCGGCATCATCCTGGCCTCGCCGCCTCTCGACTTCCACGTGTCCGACTCGTACTTCGTGGTGGCGCACTTCCACTACGTGGTCTTCGGCACCGTCGTCTTCGCAATGTTCGCCGGCTTCTACTTCTGGTGGCCCAAGTGGACGGGAAAGATGCTCAACGAGCGTCTCGGCAAGATCCACTTCTGGCTCCTCCTGATCGGCTTCCACGGCACGTTCCTCATCCAGCACTGGCTCGGCGTCCTGGGCATGCCCCGTCGTTACGCGGACTACCTCGTCGAGGACAACTTCACTTGGATGAACCAGTTCTCGACGATCGCCTCGTTCGTGCTCGGCCTGTCGCTCATCCCGTTCTTCTGGAACGTGTACATCACGGCCCGCAGCGCGAAGAAGGTCACCGTGGACGACCCGTGGGGCTTCGGCGCCTCGCTCGAGTGGGCCACCTCGTGCCCGCCGCCGCGCCACAACTTCACGTCGCTGCCGCGCATCCGTTCGGAGCGTCCCGCTCTTGACCTGCACCACCCCGAGCTGTCGATGGCCGGTGCCATCCAGCACGCCGGCACGGCTGCAGCCGTGACCGCGAACCGGAAGGACACCGCCCAGTGAAAATCGAGTCCTGGCTCTTTGGAACCGGCATCTTCTTCTTCGTCCCGGTGGCCGTGGTCTACGGCTTCCTGACGAACTGGAGCGAGTGGGTAGGCATCCTCGGCATGCTCCTCGTGGGCGGTCTTGCCGGCATGATCGGCAGCTACCTCGGGGTCACCGCGAAGCGCGTCGGGCTCCGCCCCGAGGACCGCGAGGATGCTGAGGTGCACGAGGGCGCCGGCGAGCAGGGCCACTTCAGCCCCTGGAGCTGGTGGCCGCTCGTCCTCGGCCTCTCCTGCGCCGGTGGGTTCCTCGGGCTCGCGGTGGGCTGGTGGATCCTCTTCGTCGCCGCAGGACTCGCACTCGTGGCACTCGTCGGCTGGGTCTTCGAGTACAGCCGCGGAGACCACGCGCACTGATACTGATCGCTGGCTGCCTCACGGCAGCGAGAAGGCCGGGGCCGGCACCTGAGAAGGTGCCGGCCCCGGCCGCTTGCTGCGCCCGGTGGCCTTTCTGCATCTCGGGTGGGGGTGTGTCACGATGGACGCGGGGACAGCCGCGAGCTGGTGCTGCCGCCTGCGCAGCGCTATGAGGAGGACAGTGGACAACGCAGACGCCATCCGTGGCGAACTCGACCGTTCCTCGAAGACGGCCGTGTACATCCAGCTGCGCGAGATCCTCAGGTCCCACGTCGTGACCGAGCTGTCGCCGGGGGCGGCGCTGCCTTCCGAGCGCGAGCTATCGCTGAGGTTCGGCGTGGCCCGCATGACGGTGCGGCAGGCCATCGATGCGCTGGTAGCCGAGGGCGTCCTCGACCGCATCGTCGGCTTGGGCACGTTCGTGAGCAGGCCCAAGCTCGATCTCCAGATGAAGCTGACGTCCTACAGCGAAGAGATGCAGCGCCGCGGGATGGTGCCGGACGCGCGTGTTCTGAGCTTCGAGCAGATCGGCGCCTCGGCATACCTTGCGCGAGAGCTGCAGGTCGACGAGGGGACTCCCGTGGTCCGCTTCCGCCGGCTCCTCCTTGCGGACAAGGAGCCCATGAGCGTCGATGAGAACTACATCGTGGCCCACCGCGTGCCGGGGATCCTCGACGGCCCGCCGCCTACGTCGCTCTACCAGGTGCTCAGCGAGAAGTATGGGCTGGTCATGGAGTGGGGCGAGGACACGATAGAGGCCACGGCGGCGTCGCCGTCGACCGCGCGGCTCCTCAACGTCGAGATGGGGTCGCCGCTGCTCAAGATCCAACGGCACGCTTATGTCTCCAAGTCGATGGTGGACTACTCCGTCTCGTACTACCGCGCGGACCGGTACAAGCTCTGGGTGCCCCTCCAGCGGCCTGGTGTGCGAGCACCGCGCAGCTACTCCACCAAGCGCTTCTCCGGCTGAGAGGACGCCCTCAGCCGCCCGCTGCGTCCTTCTGGCGCGGCGCGTCCGGGGCCACGCCGAAGCAGAAGGGCCCCGCAACCTGATGGTTGCGGGGCCCTTCTTGGCGCGCGGGATGCTAGTGGCCGAGGCTCTTGGCTTCCTCGCGGGACGAGATCTCCTCGTGGTGGCCGTGAGCGTGCGCTGCTGCGAGCTCGGCGGGCGTCACCGGCGCGACACGGTCTTCGAAGAACCACCGCGAGAGCTTCGCGCGGCGGCGTTCCTTGCGGTCGACAACCCCCTTCGCGTTCGGCTGGGCCGGAAGGATCTCCGGCGATTCGAACGCCACGAGACGGTACTGCTTGTATGCGTCGAGCGGGGCGTGGACCTCGATGAACTCGCCATGGGGGAGGCGAACGATCCGACCGGTCTCGCGGCCGTGCAGAGCGATCTCGCGGTCCTTGCGCTGAAGGCCCAGGGCGATGCGCTTGGTCACGATGAAGGCGATGATCGGGCCGACGAAGAAGAGCGTCCGCAGCCAGTAGGTCACGTCGTTCAGCGACACGTGGAAATGCGTCGCGATGAGGTCGGAGCTGGCGGCCGCCCACATGACGCAGTAGAACACGAAGCCGGCGACACCGATCGCGGTGCGGGTCGGGGCATTGCGCGGACGGTCGAGGACGTGGTGCTCGCGGTCGTCCTTGGTGATCCAGCGCTCGATCCACGGGTAGGTGAAGAGGACCGTGAACACGAGGCCGGCGGGCACGAGGGCCGGCAGGAGGACGTTCAGCGTGAGCGTCTGTCCGAAGACGACGAACTCGAAGTGCTGGCGGTACCCGTCGACAGAGCCCAGGACACCGGGCATGAGGCGGAGCGCGCCGTCGACCCACCCGATGTACCAGTCAGGCTGGGTGCCTGCGGACACGGGGGAGGGGTCGTAGGGGCCGTAGTTCCAGATCGGGTTGATCGTGAACGCCGCAGCCATGAGGGCGATGACACCGAAGACGATGAAGAAGAACCCTCCGGCCTTGGCCGCGTAGACCGGGCCGAGCGGGTAGCCGACGACGTTGCCGTCATTGCGGCCCGGACCGGGGTACTGCGTGTGCTTGTGGAGGACCACGAAGAACAGGTGCAGCGCCACGAGGAGAAGGATCATTGCGGGCACGAGCAGGATGTGCAGCACGTAGAGGCGACCGATGATGGCCGTCCCGGGGAACTCGCCCCCGAAGAGGAAGAACGAGATCCAGGTGCCGAGCACGGGGATCGACTTGATGACGCCGTCGATGATGCGGAGGCCGTTGCCGGACAGGAGGTCGTCCGGGAGCGAGTAGCCGGTGAAGCCGGCCGCCATCGCCAGGATGAGGAGCACGCCGCCGACGACCCAGTTGATCTCACGCGGCTTGCGGAAGGCGCCGGTGAAGAACACGCGCAGCATGTGGACGCTGAGGGAGGCGACGAACAGAAGCGCGGCCCAGTGGTGCACCTGACGCATGAACAGCCCGCCGCGCACCTCGAACGAGATGTCCAGCGAGGAGGCGTAGGCCACGGACATCTCCATGCCACGGAGCGGAACGTAGGCGCCGTCGTAGTGGGTCTCCGCCATCGAGGGGTCGAAGAAGAACGTCAGGAACGTCCCCGACAGCAGCAGGATGACGAAGCTGTACAGCGCGACCTCGCCGAACATGAACGACCAGTGGTCGGGGAAGATCTTCCGGCCGAACTCCCGGAGCATCGGCGAGGCGCCGCTGCGCTGGTCGACGAAGTCGGCAATGCGGCCGACCTTCGTCGGGGCCTGGTAGGTGGAGGCGGTTGCGCCGCTCACGAGTACTCACGCTCCCAGTAGCTAGGTCCAACGGGTTCTTGGAAGTCGGAGCTCGCCACGAGGTACCCCTCGGCGTCGACTTCGATGGGAAGCTGCGGCAGCGGGCGGCTCGCAGGTCCGAAGATGACCGCGCACTCGTTCGTCAGGTCGAAGGTCGACTGGTGGCACGGGCACAGCAGGTGGTGCGTCTGCTGCTCGTACAGCGCCACGGGGCAGCCGACGTGCGTGCAGATCTTGGAGTAGGCGACGATGCCGTTGTAGCTCCAGCTCTCGCGGCCCGGGCTGATGTTGAGGTCCGCCGGGTTGAGGCGCATGAGCAGGACGACGGCCTTGGCCTTCTCGTTCAGCTTGCCCTCATGGAGCTCGTTGAGGCCTTCGGGGATGACGTGGAACGCCGAGCCGATCGTGACGTCCGCGGCCTTGATCGGGGTGCCATCGGGGTCGCGGGCGAGCCGGACCTTCTTGCCGTTGGCGTCAGGGGCCCACATGGTGTGGCGCAGCTTGTCATCGGGGCGCGGGCCGAGGTCGCCGAAGACGGCGAGCGCCGGCAGCGGCGCAACCAGCATCGCACCGATGAGGGTGTTGCGGATGAGGGGGCGGCGCTTGATGCCGGTCTCCTCGATGATGTCGTCCACGATCTTGACGGCGGCCTCGCGGTCCTCGTCCGAGCGGATCCCGTGCCGGGCTTCGGAGACCTCGTGGTCCGGCATGAGGGCCTTGGCCCAGTGCACAATGCCGGTTCCGATGCCGAGCATCGCGAATGCGGTGCCGAGCCCCAGCAGGAGGTTCTGCAGCCGGATCGTGGCGATGTCCGAATCGTGCCCGAGGTCGATCGCGAAGTACGCGACGAGGAACACGATCGTGCCGATCACCGAGATGATGAAAAGCGCCGTGACCTGGCGCTCAGCGCGCTTCGCAGCCTTGGGGTCGGTGTCGGCCAGACGGAGGCGGTGCGGCGGGAGTCCCGGGTCCGCAAATGCCTGCTCAGTCTGACCAGCCGTAGCTACGGCGCTCCCGTGCTGGGGAGATCCGTCACTATGGTTGCCCATAATTCCCCTCATCCTTCCTGGCCCCGGACTGTCCCGGGACGGTGTTCAAATCGTTGCCGCACTGACGCGGCCTACAAGTGCTGCGCGGGGCCTCAGGAGCTGCGCGAGGTGAGCCAGATCGTGAATCCGATGATGACCCCAAGACCGGCGACCCACACGAAGAGGCCCTCGGAGACCGGGCCGAGCGCGCCGAGGTCAGCCCCGCCGGGCGAGCCCTGGGTCTCGATGGTCTTGAGGAACGTGATGATGTCCCGCTTGCCCTCGGGGGAGATGTTCGCGTCGCTGAACACCGGCATGTTCTGGGGGCCAGTCGCCATGGCCTCGTAGATGTGCTTCTCGCTCACGCCGGCGAGTGACGGGGCGAACTTGCCGCGGGTCAGTGCACCGCCTGCAGCCGCAGCGTTGTGGCACATGGCGCAGTTGACGCGGAAGAGTTCGCCGCCGTGCGTGGCGTCGCCCTCGTTGTCGAGGAGGGACTCCTCCGGGAGCGCGGGCCCCGCGCCGAGCGAGGCAACGTACGCGGCCAGCTGCTTGGTCTGCTCATCATTGAACTGCTGCGGCTTCTTGAATGCCTGCGGACCCTGCATCTGCATGGGCATGCGGCCGGTTCCCACCTGGAAGTCCACCGCTGCGGCACCGACGCCGATGAGCGACGGGCCAGCGGCCGTGCCGGAGGCGCCCATGCCGTGGCACGTGGCGCAGTTTGCCACGAAGAGCTTCTCGCCTTCGCTGACGTCCGCTGCCGAGTAGGTCGTGTCTGCCTTGGCCTGATTGGCCGAGCTGGCCACTGCATAGAGTCCGCCGGTCAGCAGCAGGCCCATGACCAGCAGTGCGAGGACTGCCAGAGGGTGACGCCGCTTCTGCGAGAGTGCCTTCACGAAATCGTTCCTATCCTTTGCCTGCCGCCGCCGTTCGGAGCGGCCCAACATCTGCTTCTGTGCTCGGTGCTACTTGAGGACGTAGATGACCAGGAAGAGGCCGATCCACACGACGTCGACGAAGTGCCAGTAGTACGAGGTGACGATCGCCGAGGTTGCCTCGAAGTGACCGAACTGCTTGGCCGCGTACGCACGTCCGATGATGAAGAGGAACGCCACGAGGCCGCCGATGACGTGGAGGCCGTGGAAGCCGGTGGTCATGTAGAACGCCGAGCCGTAGGCGTTGGAGGAAAGCGACACGTGCTCGGAGACGAGCATGGCGTACTCCGTGGCCTGGCCGGCGACGAAGAATGCGCCCATGAGGAAGGTCAGCAGGAACCACTCGATCATGCCCCAGCGGGCGAAGGCGAAGACGCCCCCGGTGCGGCGCGGCTGGAGCCGCTCGGCCGCGAACACGCCCATCTGGCAGGTGAACGAGCTCGCCACGAGGACGATCGTGTTCACGAGCGCGAAGGGGAAGTTGAGCTTGGCCGTCTCCTCCGCCCACAACTCGCCGGAGGCGGCACGCAGGGAGAAGTACATGGCAAAGAGGCCGGCGAAGAACATCAGCTCGCTGGACAGCCACACCACGGTCCCGACCGAGACCATGTTGGGGCGATTCAGCGTGGGATGTGCCGTGGTTGTCGGGGCATGAGTCGCTGTCGTCACAAGGACATTATGTCTGCAAACGGCGGGTTCGCCCAACGCGAAGCGCCCCTTCGGGGAACTTTTTCTACAAACCCTCGAAATCATGCGGATCGCAGGGCTCGCGCGGCTGCGAGGGTGGGGCGAGTCACGCATTGGGCGCCCTGCGGGCGGGGTCGATAGCATCAGGAGCGTGACTACTGCCTCTGCGTCCAGCCCTGTGACCGCGCCCACATGGCGCTCGATCATCGGTTCGCTCGTCCAGCGATCCGACCTCACACAGGTCCAGACCGCGTGGGCCATGGACGAGATCATGGCGGGCGAGGCGACGCCATCGCAGATCGCCGGCTTCCTCGTGGGCCTCCGCTCCAAGGGGGAGACGGTGGCAGAGCTCGCCGGCCTCGTCGACGTGATGGTCTCGCGCGCAACCCCGATCGCCATCAGCGGCGAGAAGCTCGACATCGTGGGGACCGGGGGGGACCAGCAGAACACCGTGAACATCTCGAGCACCGCCGCGCTGGTGGCTGCCGGGGCGGGAGCGCGGGTGGTGAAGCACGGCAACCGGGCGGCGTCGTCGTCGTCCGGCTCCGCGGACGTGCTCGAGGCCCTCGGGGTGCGTCTTGACATGAGCGTGGAGCGCGTCGCGGAGTCCGCCGAGCAGTGCGGCATCACGTTCTGCTTCGCCCAGGTCTTCCACCCGTCGTTCCGCCACACGGCAGTGCCGCGGAAGGAGCTCGCGGTCCCGACGATCTTCAACATCCTCGGCCCGCTCACGAACCCTGCCCGTGTCCAGTCGTCGGCTGTGGGCGCCGCGGATGCCCGCATGGCGCCGCTCATCGCCGGGGTGCTGGCCGAGCGCGGGAGCCGGGGCCTCGTGTTCAGGGGTGACGACGGTCTCGACGAGCTCACGATCACCACCACGTCCCGGGTGTGGGAGGTGCGGGACGGCCGCATCGCCGAATCCATCCTTGATCCCGCGGAGCTCGGGCTCGCCCGTGCCCCACTCGAGGCGCTCCGCGGCGGGGACGCGCAGCACAATGCCGATGTGGTGCGCCGCGTCCTGGCGGGGGAGCGGGGGCCGGTGCGCGACGCCGTCGTCCTCAATGCCGCAGCAGGCCTCGTGGCCTTCGCCGCGGAAGCCGAGGGACCGCTCGCGGAACGGCTCGGCGCCGCCGTAGCGCGTGCCGAGGAGTCCATCGACTCCGGCGCCGCGGCCCGGGCGCTCCAGGGCTGGGTGGACTTCAGCCAGTCCTGAGCGCCGGCGCCGCGGCGTTCAGGAGAGACCCAGGGAGAAAGCGGCCTCGAGGTCGTGGCGCGAATAGGCGCGGAAGGCGATATGCGTGGTCGTCTCCACCACGCCTTCGACCTTCGAGAGGCGGTCGGCCACGACGTCTGCCAATTCCTCGTGCTCCCGGACGCGGGCGATCGCAATGAGGTCCCACTCGCCCGTCACTGAGTACACCTCGCTGATTCCTGGGATGGCCGAGATCTTCTCCGCAGCCTCCGGGATCTGGGTCGTGTCAGTCCTGATGAAGACGAATGCCGTGATCATGGTCCTCCGATCGAGCTGGTGCGTTTCTCGGACCAGCCTAGCGCTGGGCCCGCGCCCCTGCGGACCGATCCCGGGCGAGCACCCTCTGCGCGACAAGGGCGATCGCGCGCCAGCCGAGGAACAGCGCACCGAGGAACCCGAATGCCACGAGGAGGAAGGGCACTGGGGTCGCCCCGCCCATTGCCGCGCGCAGGGCCATGCCGAGCGCGTACGAGCCAATCCACACGGCGATGCCCGTGGGCCAGGGCGCATCAGGGCGGCGCCACACGCGGAATGCCGCCCAGGCCACCGCGAGGCCGACCAGGAAGGGCCACGCGGTGGCGAGCACGCCCAGCACCGGATTCTCGAGGCTGTGGAATCCCCGGCCGAGCCCCGCGAAGGCAAGCACGACGGCGGTGTCCAGACACGCGGCGACGGCGGCCGCGCGCGCTGTGTGCCGACTGGGGGAGGGGGCAGGGGGGTGCGGGGGCGCTGTGGAGCCGGGCTGGTCGGGCATGGGACAAGCCTAGGCCGGGAGGGATCGGTCTCGCCGCGCCCTTCCCTGCCGGCGGGGGTCCGGGAAAGAATCGCGGCATGCCTTCGATCACCCCCTGCCTCTGGTTCGACACCCAGGCCCTCGAGGCCGCTGAGTTCTACACCGCTGTCTTCCCGCGATCCGAGATCCTCTCCGTGTCCCACTACGGCGAGGGTGCCCAGCGCCCGGCCGACATGGTGCTGAGTGTCGAGTTCACGCTGGACGGCAAGCCCTTCGTGGCACTCAACGGTGGGCCTGAGTTCACGTTCTCGGAGGCGGTCTCGATGCAGATCCACTGCGCGGACCAGGCCGAGGTGGACCACTACTGGGAGTCCCTCACGGCGCAGGGCGGCGAGGAGAGCATGTGCGGTTGGCTCAAGGACCGGTACGGATTCTCGTGGCAGGTCATTCCCCGGCGGCTCGCCGAGCTTCTTGCCGACCCCGACCCAGCCCGGGCGAGGAGGGCCATGGGGGCGATGCTCTCGATGCGCCGCATCCTCATCGCTGAGCTCGAAGCGGCCGCCGACGGCGTCGGCTGAGCTCGCAGGCCGCCTCCGCCCGCAGCGCGCACTGCCCAGAGTCAGCTGGCTTCGAGGACTTCCGCCTCGAGCACCTCGACGACGGCACGCGGCGCATGGTGCTCCTTGATGAGCAGCACCGCCATCTCGCGGGCCCGCTCTGCGGCGCGCTCGTCGCCCTCGGCAGAAGCGATGATCGAGCCTTTCACAAGGATGTGGCAGGACCAGGCGAAGTCCTCAGGGTCCCGCAGACCGGCCGCTTCGGCAAGAGCGGCGAGCTCAGCGCGAGTCTTGGCCAGGTAGTCGAGCGCTGCGCGCCCTAGCGGGTGGTCACGGCCCATCTCGATCAGGACGTGCAGGAACGAGCTGACCTCCGCGGTGCCTTGGCGGAACCAGTCGTTGAACACGTCGAATATGGCGAGCAGTGCAGGTCCACCCTCGCTCCCACGCCGTTCCACGGCGTCCTCGATGGCGGTCCTCCGCAACTGGTACCACCGCTCCAGGTAGGCCAGAGCCAGCTCATCCTTGGAGCGGAAGTGCTTGTAGAAAGTGGCCTTGGCCACGCCAGCCCGTGCGATGAGCTCGTCCACGCCCACATCGCGGATCCCACGGCGCGCGAAGAGCTCATACGACGTCGAAAGTATTCGGTCGCGCGCACTGACTCGCGCGGGGGGCGGCGCCTGGCTGAGCTCGTCCATCTGCATTCGTCCATGATAGGCGATTTCGAGAAAAGTAGACAGACTTGTCTGTCTCCTCTGGACAGAACGGTCTGTCTACTCTAGCTTCGGTGTCATGACTGAGACTCTGGCGCACACCACACCGTCCGATGAATCAGCAGCCGATCTTGAGGCCGGCTCCGCACGGACCACTTGGACGGACCGTGACGAGCCGTCCCCGAGCTGGCCTGCCGAGCAGGACCTGGGGCTCGGGGGAGAGGCCGAGGGGCTGGCCCTCGAGCACCTCGGAGTCGCGGACGCACTCGCCCGTCGCTTCAAGTGCCCCGGGCATGACGCGGACGACCTCCGGCAGGTCGCCCGCCTCGGGCTCATCAAGGCTGCGAAGCGCTATGAGGAGGGCAAGGGGCACGGGTTCGTTGCATTCGCCGCGCCGACCATCACGGGCGAGCTCAAGAGGTATGTGAGGGACCACTCATGGGTGGTGCGCCCGCCGCGCAGCATCCAGGAGCTGCGCCTTCGGCTTCGCGGAGTGCGGCCGGCGCTGGCCCAGCGGCTCGGGCATGACCCGAGCACGGCTGAGTTGAGCCGTGAGCTCGGAGCCGGACTTGCAGAGGTGGCGGAGGCTCAGATCGCCGAGGCCGCGATGGTGGCAGAGCAGATCGATGACGGCGACACGTCCCGGTCCGACGACGGCGTGAAGCATGCCGTCGCCTTCGCCGCGGACGACCCGGGCTACGAGCAGGTCGAGACCCGCCTCGCCCTCGCGGCCGCCCTTGAGGATCTCTCGGAGCGTGACCGCAGAATCCTGTACCTGCGCTTCCACCACGAGATGACCCAGTCGCAGATCGCCAAGGAGCTCGGCGTGAGCCAGATGCAGGTCTCGCGACTGCTCAACCGCGTGCTCGGCCAGCTCCGTACCCGCATGGCAGCCTGATCCGGAAGACTATGAGTGCCAGCGTCCCGCCCGTCGGGGGTGATGGACGGGCCGCGCGCGCGGCGAGTCACCGCGCGAATGCCAATGCGGAGCTGGTCATCGAAGCGCAACGAGTCCTGCAAGCTGCAAGCACCAAGAGAACGGGCACTGATTGGCCGCTTGGCTAGCCGTGTCAGTCTCCTCGCGTCAACGCGCGACGATGCCGCGCTGGACGGGCCGTCAGACATGTGGCACAGAATTCCCTGTGAGGGGGCCGTGTCCGGTCTCAGTCTGCTTGGCAACCGTGACCTGAGGTTTTGCCAACTCTGCTGAGACAGATCACGCTCTGACCGTCCCAGTAGAGTTGGCAATTCCGTCGAGGGGTGGCGGCTGTTGGGGTCCTCGCCATGCCAAGTCCTCTATTAGACGTGAGTTGGTGCATATGCTGGCGCTGTGAGCATTGAGCAGTCGGGAGGGACCGCTGCGGTCCTCGAGTTGATCACTGCCCGCGCTCTGTGGCTTATCAGGCAGGATTCCGCACCAACCGCAGGACAGGGGCCGATTGATTCGGCGGAAGAGGTCCCCGGCAAATTAGTGCTGGCCTGACGTATTTGAGACCGGCGTATTGTCGCTGTAATCCCCCCCATGGGCTCCCTACTGCAGGACTGATGGATCGAGCCCCAGGCTCTGTCGACCTTGTTAGATCGAATCCATTGGCGACGTAAGCTCGACGGAAGGTCGCGGCCTGGAGGAGCGCTCATGAGCCCTGAGATTCGAGTCATTTTCGTCCAGCAGGGAACAGTGCCGTCCTATGGCTATACCGAAGGCGTTAGGGGCCGGGCAGGCTGCGAGCTCGTGTGCGCGGGAGCATTGCGATACGACGTCTACCAGGTAGAGCGAATTCTTCGCGCCTGCGCCGAGGATCTCACGCGCCGACCGTCGCACGAGGCGGCCATGGTGGAAGTCGCGGGACTTGGGACTTTCGCGATGGGAGGCGTCGAACCGGACTGGGTAGAGGCGTTGCTACTCGGCATCCCGGCGCGACGGCAGCAGGCACGTTGGGTTCAGGTCATCCCAGTCGAGCCGGCCCCCACTCTCGACACCCCTGACATGGCTCGAAGTCTGGCTGAGGGGCATGATCCGGCTTGGCAGTGGCTGGTGCGCCCCTGGGACCTGCCCATACCCGAGGAAAGTTGCGTCGTCACAACCCTCGAGGTCCTCACCGGGTCTTCACCGCCAGTAACGATCTACCGCTGGGAAGCTGGTCAATGGGAGGCATTGGACAAGCCAGCAGCCGAGCTGGACCGAGCCACTGCGCGCGTGGCACCCTTCGGCCTGCTCACAGCGCTTGTTGCCGACTGGTCGCTCGCTCTGTCACTCGGAGTCGGAGAGGGTTTCCAACGTCTCGGATCAGAGTGGATACGAAGCCGGTGAAGGCCGAGGTCTTCTTGGGGTGTTGCGCTCCCGGGGCGACGTTGTGGTTTCTGACCTCCTCGCGACATAGTTGCCGAAGGTGGCGCCGGCGTCGCGGCGGTGGCGGTCAGTGATGGTGTAGCTGTAGTTGAAGGCGTCGGCGACGACGGGGGCTGGCATTTCGAGCACGAGTGCGCGCAGCGAGGCGTTGCGGGCGCCGAGCAGGTCGATCCCGCTGTCGCGGAGCCGGTTCATGATCGTCCCTTGGTGCATGTGCTTGCCGGGCTGCACGCCAGGGAAGAGCCACTTGTTCCCGAGGTGGGCGGAGGTGTTCGAGTTGGGCAGGGCTTTGAGGTGGGCGCGCACGATTCCGTCGAACGGCGGCGGTATCTCAAGCCGGTCGCCAGTGAAGGAGACGGTGAGCCGTTCTCCGATGTCCTCGATCTGCTCCAGGCGCATCTGGGCCACGCGGGTGATCGGCTGCGCGTAGAGGAGGAGGAATAGGCCTGCGATGCTCTCCGCGCCGGGGATTCCGGCTCTCGGGTTGAGCAGATTTCGGATGTGCTCGAGGCGCTGCTGCTGGCTGATGACCGGTGTCGTGTTGGCGACGCGGTAGGGGAAATCCACGGGTGGGAGGTGTCCGTGCTGGCCGGCCCAGCGGACGAAGCTGCGGGCGAGGCTTCGGGTTGTGGGCCCGCTGTCGAGCCATTGGTCCACGTCGGCCTGAGAGCAGGCCCGGGGGGTGGTGCCTCGCTGTCGGAGATGCACGAGGAAGCCGATGGCCATCGTGGTGGACTGCTTGGCGGAGAGGAAGGTTGCCTTCTTCATCGCCCCGCTGCTGTCGAGTTGGCGCATGCGGTTCAGGTGGACCCAGCGGGCGTACTGCTGGATGAGCCGTGCGTCTTCGGCCGGGAGGCTGTGGAGCTTGGCTTCGAGCCAGGTCTGGAAGCGCTCGATGTCCAGGTTCACCGGTTCGAGGATGTGATGCTCGATGCAGAGTTCACGCAGGAAGGCGACCTTTTCGGGCGTGGGGTTCCTGGAAGGCCTCGTGGGTGAGTCCATGCTGTCGTATTCGCACCAGCTGCGAACATGCCATCCTCTACTTGACATAATGTGGATTATCGGCGCTCAATCGGCGAACCGCGCTTCGCTGAAGTTGGTGGCTCAATCTCTCAGTGGCAGGCCGCCTTGCAGTCGAGGTGAGCCGTTGAGCCCTTGACCACTGGTTCGCATAGGCTCGGGGCCAATGGCTGAGCCAGACGCGTACAGCAGACGCGCGGCGGAATACGCCGAACTGTTCGGTGCGGTGGATAAAGGCATGGAGGTCGAAGGCCTCGACCTCGTGCCTCGTTCATTGAACACGCCCGAAGGCGATTCCCTGAATGTTCCCCACGCGGTCACTACTGATCCCGGGCGGCGCCCGCATGCGGCGCTCGTCGCTCGCCGAACGTGAATCAATAGCCGGCCGTCGGCGCTGGCAGGTACTGCCATTACCCGTATCAGCAGGGCTCTCCCCCGCTGTGCTTCGCGCTGGTTCGCTGGTTGCAGCCACCAGAGAACCGGAGGAACCCGCATGACCGCAACAGCCTCACCGCCCAAGCCCACGCAACCCCGTGCGGGACGTGCCCTGCCCGTCGTCCTGGGCCTGCTCACGGCCTTCGGGCCCATCTCGATGGACCTCTACCTCCCCGTGCTCCCGGCCCTCACGGCCGATCTCGGGACCCACGCGTCAACGGCCCAGCTGACCGTGTCGGCATGCCTCTTCGGCCTTGCGTTCGGCCAGCTGGCGGCCGGCCCGCTCTCGGACCGGTTCGGCCGGCGCCGGCCCCTGCTCATCGGCATCGTGGTCTACGTCTTCGCCTCCCTGCTGTGCGCCGTGAGCCCTACGGTCGAGGTCCTCATCGGCGCACGGCTGCTCCAGGGCCTGGCGGCCTCGGTCGGCATCGTCACCGCCCAGGCAGCTGGCCGCGACCTGTACTCCGGCGGCCGGCTCGTGCGGTATTACGGCCGCCTCGCCGTCCTGGGCGGGCTCGCGGCGATCATCGGCCCGGTGATCGGCGGCCAGATCGCGCTGTTCACAGACTGGCGTGGGGCGTTCGCCTTCCTCGCCGTGGCCGGGACGGGAATCCTGGCAGCCTCGGCGACGGCCTTCCCCGAGACGCTCCCCCACGGGCTCCGCACCGCCGGCGGACTCGCCCCGATGATGCACGGGTTCCGCCGACTGCTGGCCGACAGAACGTTCACCTCGTGCTTCCTCGTCGCGGCGTTCACCGGTGCGGCGCTGTTCGCCTACCTCGCCGGCGCCACCTACGTGCTCCAGGGTGTCTACGGGCTCAGCCCCCAGGAGTACGCCCTTGCCTTCGGCCTCAATTCGCTCGGGTACATGGTGTTCGGCTTCGCCTCGGGGCGGGCCTCCGAGCGCTGGTCGGAGGCCCCCGTCCTCGCCGTCGGCCTCGTGATGGCGGCGGCGGGCGGGATATTCCTCTTCACGACGGCGATCGCCCATCTCCCGGTGTGGGCCCTCATCGTCTCGCTCCTCGTCCTGGTCTCGGGCATCGCAGTGACGAATCCGCCGTCCACCTCCCTGGCCCTCGCCGGCTACCCTGACATGGCCGGGACGGCCTCGTCGCTCCTGGGCCTCGCGCGATTCGGCCTCGGTGGCGTGGCCGCGCCCCTCGTCGGCCTCGGCGGCAGCGGTGACGCGACCGCACTCGGCGTCGTCGCAGCGAGCACGACGGCGATCGCCGGTCTGGCGTTCTGGGCCTCGTTCGCGGGACTTCTCGGGCGGCCGAAAGGGGTGAGGGCGAGTGGCGCAGGAGCGATCCCAGCGCACACGAACCGGACAGCCAACGCTACGCCCCCACGTACGCGGCGAGGTGCTTGCCTGTGAGCGTGGACCTGGCGGCCACGAGCTGGGCGGGCGTGCCCTCGAAGACGACCCGCCCGCCGTCGTGCCCCGCACCGGGGCCGAGGTCGATGATCCAGTCCGAGTGCGCCATCACCGCCTGATGGTGCTCGATCACGATCACGGACTTCCCCGAGTCCACGAGCCGGTCCAGGAGCGAGAGCAGGTTGTCGACGTCCGCCAGGTGCAGGCCGCTCGTCGGCTCGTCGAGGACGTACACGCCGCCCTTCTCCCCCATGTGGGTGGCGAGCCGGAGCCGCTGCCGCTCCCCCCCGGAAAGCGTGTTGAGCGGCTGCCCCAACGTGAGGTAGCCCAGACCCACGTCCTCGAAGCGGCCGAGGATCGCCGCGGCCGCGGGCGTCTTGGCCTCGCCGTCGGAGAAGAACGCCCTGGCCTCGGCCGCGGAGAGGTCCAAGACCTCGGCGATGTTGAGCCCGCCGAGCCGCAGTCCGAGGACCGACGCCTGGAAGCGCTTGCCCCCGCAGTCCTCGCACGGCGTGGAAACCGTCTCCATGAACCCGAGCTCGGTGAAGACCATGCCGTTGCCATTGCACGTCGGGCACGCGCCCTCGGAGTTCGAGGAGAAGAGCGCCGGCTTCACCCCGTTCGCCTTCGCGAACGCCTTCCGGATCGGCTCGAGGAGGCCGGTGTAGGTGGCCGGATTGCTGCGACGGGACCCCTTGATCGCGGACTGGTCCACCGAAACAACGTCCGCCGACGCGGGGAGGGCGCCGTGGATGAGCGAGCTCTTCCCGGACCCAGCGACGCCGGTCACCACGCACAGCACGCCGAGGGGCACGTCCACATCGACGTTCTGGAGGTTGTGCAGGTCCGCGCCCCGGACCTCCACGGCGCCGGTGGGCGTGCGGACGGAGTCTTTGAGCGAGGCCCGGTGGCCGAGGTGCCGGCCAGTGAGCGTGCCGCTGGCCCGCAGCCCCGCGAGGGTGCCCTCGAAGCAGACCGCCCCGCCCGCGCGTCCGGCCCCTGGGCCGAGGTCGACCACGTGGTCCGCGATCGTGATGGTCTCCGGCTTGTGCTCGACCACGAGCACGGTGTTCCCCTTGTCCCGCAGGTCTGTCAGGAGCCGGTTCATGCGCTCGATGTCGTGGGGATGGAGTCCCACGGTCGGCTCGTCGAAGACGTAGGTGACGTCCGTCAGGGCCGAGCCGAGGTGCCGGATCATCTTGGTCCGCTGGGCCTCTCCCCCGGACAGCGAGCCGGAGGGCCTGTCCAGGGAGAGGTAGCCGAGCCCGATCCCGGTAAAGGACTCGAGGAGGTGCGTCAGGTTCGCGACGAGCGGGGCCACACCCGGATCGTCGATCCCGCGGACCCATTCGGCGGCGTCCGTGATCTGCATGGCGCACACGTCGGCGATGCTCGCGCCGCGGATCCTCGAGGACCTAGCGGCATCGTTCAGGCGCGTTCCCCCGCATGCCGGGCATTCGGCGAAGACCGCGGCCCGCTCGACGAACGCCTTGATGTGGGGCTGGAGCGACTCGGGGTCCTTGCTGAACATGGACTTGCGGATCTTGGGGATGAGGCCCTCGTACGTGACGTTGATGCCGCCGGCCTTGACCTTCACCGGCTCGCGGTAGAGGAAGTCGTGGCGCTCCTTCTCGGTGAACTCGCGCACGGGCTTGGACGCGTCGTAGAAGCCGGACTCGATGAAGGCCTTCACCATCCACCCGTCCGCGGTGTAGCCGGGCACCTTGATGGCACCCTCGGCGAGGGACTTGTCCTCGTCGACGATCTCGCGCAGGTCCAGGTCGGAGACCGTGCCCCGGCCCTCGCATTGGGCGCACATCCCGCCGTGGTAGACGACGTCGCGCACCACCGTCTTCTGCCCGGCGCCCTTCGCTGTGGTCATCACGCCGCTGGCCTTGCGTTCGGGAACGTTGAACGAGAATGCGGTGGGCGGCCCGATCCTCGGCGTCCCGAGCCTGCTGAAGAGCACGCGCAGCATCGCGTTGGCGTCCGTGACCGTGCCGACGGTTGAGCGCGCGTTCGCGCCCAGCCGCTCCTGGTCCACCACGATCGCGGGTGTGATCCCCTCGAGGTAGTCGTAGTCAGGCCGGGCGAGGTTCGGCATGAACCCCTGCACGAACGTCGAGTACGTCTCGTTGATGAGCCGCTGGGACTCCGCTGCGATCGTGCCGAACACGAGCGAGCTCTTGCCCGAGCCGGAGACACCCGTGAAGACGGTCAGCCGGCGCTTGGGAATATCGAGGTCGATCCCCTGGAGGTTGTTCTCCCGGGCGCCCCGGACGCGGATCAGGTCATGGCTGTCGGCGGCGTGCATGGCAGCAGTCTAGGGTCGCTACCGGAGCCCCTTGGCGGCGGCGTACTGCGCGAGTCTCCCGCTCTGCAGGGCAGCGGCGACTTCGTCGATCCCTGCCTGGTCCGGGATCACGATCGACTGCCCGTCGGGCGAGGTCCCCGTGCCGGCCGTGGGGAGCGTGAAGAAGATGCTCCTGCCCGCGTCGACTCCGCGCAGGCCATACGCGAGCGTGGCCATCTCGCGCGCCGAGAACCCGGGCTCCCCCGTCACATACGGGGTGACCGCGGCGATGACGCGGATCGCGCTCGCGGGGTCGCGCACTTTCCCTCCCCGCAGCAGCGTGTCGATGATGCCGCGCACGAAGGCCTGCTGGTTGCGCACACGCTGGTAGTCGCCGTCCGGGAAGGTGTACCGCTCGCGCACGAACTCGAGCGCCGCCTGACCGCTGAGCGTCATGGGTCCTGCCTTGAAGGTGCTGTGCGTGTCGTGGGTCGCGGTGAAAGATACGGGGACGTTGACCTTGATCCCCCCGAGCGCCTGCGTGAGCCGCTTGAAGCCCTCGAAGTCGATCATGACCCAGTGGCTGATCCGCGTGTGGAGGAGGTTGCCGACGGTGAGGGAGGTCAGCGGAGGACCGCCCATCTCGAGTGCGGCATTGATCTTGGCCGGGCCGTGGCCGGGGATGTCGATCCAGGTGTCGCGCATGATCGAGATGCCGTACACGCGCTTCCGGTCCGCCGGGACGTGGACGAGCATGAGCATGTCCGAGCGGTGGTCCGCGCTTCCGCCGGCGGACTGCCGTGAGGCCGCCTCGCGCGCGTTGCCGCGGATGTCGCTGCCGATCACGAGGACGTTGAGTGCCCCGGGAGGGAGCGCGGGAAGGGTGGCCGCGGGCTTCGCGGTGGGCTTCGGGGTGGCCGACGCCGTAGGGCTGGGCGTCGCTGTCGGCTCGGCGGCGGGTTCGCCGCCCCGGGGCAGGGTGACGAGCATGGCGGCGACGAGTGCGCCGATGAGGGCGAGCAGGCCTGCCACCGCGAAGGCGAGCCGGCGCCGGCCGCCCGGACCACCGGGGGCGCCGCCCATGTCCTCCGGGCCGCCGGTCTCCTCCGCGCCGCTGCCGCCCGAGGCCCCCGCGTCGTCGGGGCCGCTGTTCCCATCGGGGCCGCTGCTCATGGAATCAGAATGGCACTCGGTGGCCGCCGCGGCGAGGGGTGTTTCCGGTTTGTGATGTGCCGGTCAGCAGCAGCCCCGCGCCCGCGCTGGAGGGCACATGCGGACGGCCGGACCGAGAGGTCGACCCCTCCGGTCCGGCCGTTCCTGCCAGTCTGGCTGTTTCCCGCCAGACGGCCTGTGGCCTCAGATGTCCTCGGCCGGGCTCACGGTGAAGGTGTCCGGCCCGCTGCGGGTCACGCGGACGTGCTCGCGCGGGGCGTTCGCCTTCGAGGAGACGTGGGCGATGGCCTCGTCAAGAGTGTGGTCGAGTGTCGCGCGGTCCCAGATCTTCAGGGTCACTGCGTGGGGGTGAGAGTCAAAGGTCATGCGTCGTTGCCTTCCCAGATCCTCAGGAGCGCCGCTCCTGGGCACCTCGTCCTTGAGGCAGCCGTGCTCCAGCCTAGGACGGGCGGCGCCCCACCGGACCCGGCCTGTGACCCACTCCACACGAGCTCTGCATCACACTCCGGGGGCTATCCCTCCCGCCACGTGTCGTCCGGCAGGTGCGAGCCGGCCTGCGGGCCCATCTGGAGCATCCCGCCGTCGACCGTCCATGAGGCGCCGGTGACGTACGCCGCCGCCGGGGAGGCGAGGAACGCGATGACGGCGGCGACCTCGCGCGCGTCGCCCGGGCGGCCCAGAGGGACGCCGGGGCGACGGATGCCGCGGGGATCCTCGTCCTCCTGCCCGGTCATGGGCGTCGCGATCTCCCCCGGAGCCACGGCGTTGGCGGTGATGCCGTGCGATCCCAGCTCGAGGGCCATGGTCTTGATGAGCCCCCCGAGGCCGTGCTTCGCCGCATCGTAGGCCGACGACCCGACGCGCGGCTGGTGCTCGTGGACGCTCGTCACCGCGATCAGCCGCCCGCCGCGGCCTGCGTCCACCATGCGGCGTGCTGCCCTCTGGAGGCAGACGAACGCGCCGTCCAGGTCCGTCGCGACGATCTCCCGCCAGCGCCCGTAGTCCATGTCGAGGAAGGGCTCGTTGGCGCCGGTGCCCGCATTGTTCACGAAGACGTCGAGCCCGCCCAGCTCGCCGGCGAGGCGGTCGACGACCTCACCGCATGCGGGCGCGTCCGCGACGTCGAGCTGGGCGACCACGGCCTTCCGCCCGGAGCGGCGCACCTCCTCGGCGGTCTCCTGGGCGCCCTTCTCGTCGCTGTGCCACGTGATGCCCACGTCCATTCCGGCCTCCGCAAGGGCGACGGCCGTGGCGCGTCCGATCCCGGAGTCCGAACCGGTCACGATCGCGGTGGTGGGCGTGAAGTCCCGCGTGCTCTCAGCGTGCTGTCCAGCGTTCATGGCTGCTCCCCGGTCGTCGACGGGGACGGGCTGCCCGTCCCGCACTCCCCCGAGGGCTACCCGCCGCGGCGTGGACGAAACCCGCGTCCACCGCAGGGCGACCGGTCAGCGACGGCGCGTCCAGTCGAGGAGCCGCTCGAGCGGCCAGGTCGTCACGATCCGCTCGGCCGGTACACCGTTCGCCTCGGCGCGGGCCGCTCCGAGGCGCAGGAAGTCGAGCTGCCCGGGAGCGTGCGCGTCGCTGTCGATCGCGAAGAGGCACCCCGCGTCGAGCGCGGTCTGGATCAGCCGATCCGGCGGGTCCTGGCGCTCCGGGCGCGAGTTGATCTCCACGGCGACCCCGTTCTCCGCGCAGGCCGCGAAGACGCGCTCGGCGTCGAAGGCCGACTCGGACCGGGTGCCGCGCGAGCCCTGGACGAGCCGCCCCGTGCAGTGCCCGAGGACGTCCGTGTGCGGGTCCTCGATTGCCGCGAGCATCCGGCGGGTCATGGGGCCCGCCTCGGAGCGCAGCTTCGAGTGGACGCTCGCCACCACGACGTCGAGGCGTCCGAGGACCTCGGGGGTCTGGTCGAGGGAGCCGTCCAGGAGGATGTCCACCTCGATCCCGGTCAGGAGCCGGAAGGGCCGGTCGCCGTCCTTGCGGAACCCGGCGTTGAGGTCCTCGACGATCCCGAGCTCCGTCTCGAGCCGCTCGGTGCTCAGCCCGTTCGCGATCGTCAGGCTCGGGGAATGGTCTGTCAGGGCGATGTACTCGCGGCCGAGCCTGCGCGCGGTGCGTGCCATGGCCGCGGGCGGCGAACCTCCGTCCGAGAAGTCGCTGTGGCTGTGGAGGTCTCCCCGCAGGAGCCCCTCGAGTTCGGTCGCGGCCCCCTCCTCCCCCGCGCGCTCCCGCAGGTCGGCCAGGTAGGAGGGGACCACGCCGTCGAGCGCCTCGCCGACCACCTGCGCGGTGCGCTCCCCGATGCCGGGGACGCGCCGGAGCGTCCCCGAGCGCACCCGGGAGGCGACGTCGTCGGGCGCCAGCGCCTCGAGCGCAGCGGCGGCGCGCCGGAACGCCTGGACCTTGAACGATGGCGCCTGGCTGCGCTCGAGCAGGAAGGCGATCTCCTCGAGGGCCTCGACCGGGTCCATGGCTCAGCCGTCCCCTCGTGCCGGGGCACGCCGGGCCACGGCGCCGACCGGGACCGTGAGCACCGCGAGCCCGGCCACGATGAGCCCCATCCCGCCCCAGGCAGGCAGGGTGAGCACCTCCCCCACGACGGCGACGGCGAGCACGGCGGCGACCACGGGCTCGGCGAGCGAGACGGTCGTCGCGGTGCTCGCGCCAACGCGGCCCAGCCCATGAGCGAAAAGGACATACCCGGCGAACATCGGCACGACCGCGAGGTAGGCGCCCACCGCAGCGTGCGCCCACGAATCCAGGAACGCCGCGCCGGTGGCTGCGAGGATCGCGAGCAGCGGCACTGCCGCGACGGCGAACATCGCGCCCATCCCCGCTCCGGAGGAGACCCCGCGCTGCATGACGCGGTGCCCTGCCCACGAGTAGAGGGCGTAGGAGGCGGCGGCGACAAGACCGAGGCCGGCCCCGACAACTGTGGACACGCCGTCGCCGGCCTCGCCGCCCTCGCGCGCGAGGCACAGGATGACTGCGCCGGCGATCCCGAGCGCTGCGCCCGCACCCCAGCGCGGCGAGAGGGGGCGGTGGTCCAGGAACCGCTCGAGGAGCGCCGCGATGATGGGCGCCGCGCCAATGGAGACAGCGGTGCCGATCGCGACGCCGGCGAGCCGCATGGACGAGTAGAACGCGAGGGCGTAGACCGCGATCGCGGCACCGCCGGACAGCACCGGACGCCACGAGCGCGCGAGCGCCGACCATCCGGCCTGGATCTGCCGGGACGCCACGGCCGCGAGCAGGAGGCCACCGAAGCCCATTGACGCGGCACCTATCGCCAAGGGGCTCACGGCGGGGGCGAGTGCGGAGGCGGTCCCCGTGGTGCCCCACAGGACCGCTGCGCCGAGGACGGCAGCGACCCCGAGCCCGTGGGCCGGCGGTCCGCCCGCACCGGGCGCGCCCGCGCCCCGCAGCGAATGCGCGGACGGAGGGGCCGAAGCGGTCATGACCTCGATGCTAGCCGCGGTCCGCCGCGCGCGGGAGGCGGCGGGCCCGTCCTAGGCTTGCCCCATGAAGAGCGCACCCCTCAGCACCTGGACCCCCGGCCGGCTGGCCGAGACGGCGGAGGCCCTCGTCGCCGCGGGGGCTCTCCCCCGGATCGTCCAGGCCGGGCATCCCGTGCTGCGCACCCGCGCCCTCCCGTTCGAAGGGCAGTTCTCCGGGGCCCTGCTGGGCGAGCTCGTCGACCTCATGCGGCGCACGATGCACGCGGCACCCGGCGTGGGACTCGCCGCACCGCAGATCGGGCTCCCCCTGCAGCTCGCGGTCCTCGAGGACCAGTGGCCGGTCGACGACGAGGCGGCCGCTGCCCGGGACCGCTCGCCGCTCGCGTTCACCGCGATGCTCAACCCCTCCTGGCATGCCGAGGGTGCGGGGACGGCCCGCTTCTACGAGGGCTGTCTCTCCGTTCGGGGGTACACGGCCGTGGTCGAGCGCGCCTCCCGTGTCGCGGCCCGCTGGACGAGTCCCGACGGCGCCGCCCGCAGCGCGGAGTTTTCGGGCTGGCAGGCGCGGATCGTCCAACACGAGACTGACCATCTGGCGGGGGCGCTCTATCTGGACCGCGCGGAGCTCCGCTCGCTGTGCGCCAACGAGGTGTACACGCAGCGCTGGGCCCACCCCACGCCGGAGCAGGCCGCACAGGAGCTGGGCTTCTAGGGCCGGCCCGGGCATCGGGCCAGCCTGGCCCCATCAGCCGCGCCGGGCCGGCACGGCTACGATGGAGGCCATGCTCTCCGACGCCCTCGACCTCCTGCGCTGCCCGCTATGCGCCGAGGGCTGGGACGCGCGGAGCGGGGACCGCGGTCTCGTGTGCAGGACGGGGCACCGGTTCGACGCCGCCAGGCAGGGATACGCCAACTTCCTCACGGGGCGCGGGAGCCAGTTCACCCCGGACTCGGCCCCCATGGTCCTCGCCCGCGAGCGGTTCCTCGGGTCCGGCCACTACGCCCCGATCGCCGCCGCTCTCGCGCGCGCCTGCGCGGACCTGCCGGAGGACGCAGCAGTCCTCGACGCCGGCGCCGGCACGGGCTACTACCTCGCCGCGGTGCTCAGGGCACGACGCCCGGCACGCGCCGTCGCGCTCGACCTGTCCCCGCACGCTCTGCGGAGGGCGGCGCGGATTCCGGGCACTGCTGCGATCGTCTGGGACCTCTGGCGCCCGTTGCCCCTGGCCGACTCGTGCCTCGACGCGATCCTGAGCGTCTTCGCGCCGCGGAACCTCCCGGAGTTCGCCCGCGTGGCGAAGCCCGGCGCCCTCCTATGTGCTGTCACCCCCCTGCCCGCGCACCTCGCCGAGCTGCGCGGCCGGCTCCCCATGCTGGACGTCCCCTCGGGCAAGGCCGACGCCCTTGAGCGCGAGGCCGCCGAGCACTGGGAGCCCGTGCGCCGGGAGCAGGTGGCCGTGGCGCTTGCCCTGACGCCGGACGACGCCGCGGACCTCGCGCTCATGGGTCCGGCGGGCCACCACGCGCGCCGGGAGGACCTCCGCGAGGCCGCAGAGGGCCCGGGCGCGGCTGGCGGGACGGGCTCGATCGGAACGACTGCCGCGGTCGAGCTCAGCGTGCTGCGGCGCCGCTGACCGGAAGCTCCGTGCCCTCGCCGGGCTCGCGCATGCGTGATGCCGGCTGGACACCCAGGACGCGCAGCGCGAGCTGCACGAGCGGACCGATCCCGAACGCGAACACCGCCGTCCCGATCCCGACCGTCCCGCCGAGGAGCCACCCTGCGATCACGACCGTGACCTCGATCCCGGACCGGACCGCCCATACGGGCCAGCCCGTCCGCGCGACGAGCCCGGTCATGAGTCCGTCGCGGGCGCCGGGCCCGAGCTGCGCCCCGATGTAGAGCGCCGTTGCGAACGCGAGGAGCACCAGGCCCGCGGCGAGGTCGGCGATCTGCCAGGCCACGCCGTCGGCCGCGGGGATCCACGCGAGCCCGAGGTCCGCGAAGACGCCAACGAGCGCGGCATTGGAGAGCGTCCCCCACCCGGGACGGAGCCGCAGCGGGATCCACAGGAGGAGCACGACGGCGCTGATCGCGATCGTTGCGACGCCGAACGTGGCCCCCACAGTCCTCGAGACGCCCTGCGCGAGCACGTCCCACGGCGAGGCCCCGAGCCCCGCGCGAACGATGAGGGCTATCGCGATCCCGTAGGCGAACAGACCCACGTAGAGGCGGAGGAGTCGGGAGGCGAGCCCCTGGCTCGAGAGGAACCGCGTCATGGCGGCTGCCGGGCGGACCGTGCCGCGGGAACGGGGAGTGGGAGAAGGCATGCGTCCATGATGGCGCGGGATTGGCACCGCCCGAAAAGGCCAATCGAGATACCGTGGCCTCATGGTCCGTCTCACTTCCGCGCGCCTCGCCGCCCTCCTCGGCCGCTGGGAGGGCGCCGGGCCCGCCTACGCTGACCTTGCCGACCGCATCCGGCTCCTCGCGCTCGACGGCAGGGTCCTCGACGGCACCCGCCTGCCAGCCGAGCGCGAGCTCGCCCTCGCCCTGGGCCTGAGCCGCACGACCGTCGCCGCGGCGTACGCCCGCCTGCGCGACCTCGGCTGCGCAGCCAGCGTGCGGGGCTCGGGGACCTACATCGCGCTGCCTGCGGCGCCGGCCGTGGCGGCACCGGACGGTGGCGGGCTCGTGGACCTCACCAAGGCGGCGATGCCCGCCGCGTCGATCGTGGCCGAGTGCCTCGGCCTCGCGGCGCGGTCCATCGGCGGCGAGCTCGGCAGCCTCGGCTACGAGCCGGTGGGCCTGCCCCGCCTCCGTGTCGCGGTCGCGGAGCACTTCGAGCGCCGCGGCGTCCCGACCGCTCCGGACCAGATCATGGTCACGACCGGCGCGCAGCACGCCATCTCCCTGCTCGCACGTCTGGCCCTGCGGTCTGGCGGCCGGGCACTCGTCGAGCAGCCCACCTACCCGCATGCTATGGACGTGCTTGCCTCTGTGAGGACACGGCTCGGTGCGCTCCCAGTCTCGGAGGCCGGGTGGGACCTGCCCGCGGCCGAGGCCGCCTTCGCGGCCCGTCCGGAGCTGGCCTATGTCATCCCCGACTTCCACAACCCCACCGGGGCCAGCCTCAGCCCGGAGGGCAGGGAACGCCTCGCGTGGCTCGCGCAGCGCAGCGGGACCCTGCTGGTGGCCGACGAGACCACCGCTCTCCTGGACATCTCCCGCGGTCCGCTCCTCCCCCTTGCGGCGTACTCGGCCCAGGCCGTGACGATCGGAGGGCTCTCCAAGCTCGCGTGGGGCGGCCTGCGCGTGGGATGGATCAGGGCGCCGCGTGCCGTCATCGCGCGACTCGCCCACCTCCGCACGGCCATGGACCTCGGCACCCCGGTGCTCGAGCAGCTCGCGGCCGTCGAACTCCTCGCCCGCGAGGCGCTGCTGGTCGCCGAGCGCCGCTCGGCCCTACGCGAGCGACACGCGGCCCTCACCGAGGCGCTCGCCCAGTCCTTCCCGGAATGGACCGTGCCCAAGGTCGACGGCGGGTCCGCGCTGTGGGTGGACTGCTCGCCCTACTCCTCGTCCCGGCTCGTGCTCGCGGCGAGGGGGCACGGGGTGGCTCTGACGGCCGGCCCGCGCTTCGGCCTGGGCGGGGCGTTCGAGCATCGGCTCCGGCTGCCGTTCACCGCCTCACCGGAAGACCTGCGCGGCGCCATCCTGGCCCTCCGGGCCGCCTCGTCCGAGGGCGGGCCGGCAGAGGTGGCGGCGCCGCTCGTCGCCGTGTGAGAACAGCCCTCCGCGCCCGCTGATTCCAGGGTCCGGTGGGCTAGTGTGGGAAGGGACGGCAGGCAGAGGGAGCGGGCGGAATGGACTGGTTCTCGCAGTACGGCTGGATGCTCTGGCTAGGGCTTGCCCTCGTGCTCGCCGGGGCCGAGACGGTGACGTTGGGCCTGGTGGCGGTGATGCTCAGCGGCGGAGCGCTGGCCGCCGCCGTCGCTGCGCTCCTCGGCGGCCCCGCGTGGCTCCAGGTCCTCCTCTTCGCCGCAGTCTCGGTGGCCATGATCGCGTTCGTGCGGCCCCTCGCGCTACGGCACATGCGGCCGGCGATCGAGGACTCGCGCACCAATGTGGACCGGCTCGTCGGGGCCCGCGCCACGGTCCTCGAGCCCGTGGACGCCTCGCGCGGCCTGGTCAAGATCGGCGGCGAAGTGTGGAGCGCGCGCGCCGAACGCGGGGAATTCCTCCCCGGAGACCCCGTGACCGTCGTCGCGATCGACGGCGCCACCGCGATCGTCGCCTCCACCGGGAACGGCTCCCCTTACAGGGCGCGACCCGGCGAGAGCTGATACCCCGCAAGAACTGACACCCCGCAAGAACCGACACCCGGCAAGAACTGACACACTACGAAGGGGGACCCGTGGAAGGCGTCCTGCTCACCGTCCTGTTCATCGCACTCATCGCGTTCGTCGCGACGGTCCTGGTGCGCGCGGTGCGGATCATCCCGCAGGCGCGCGCGGGGGTCGTGGAACGCCTCGGGAAGTACCAGAGGACGCTCAATCCGGGCCTGACCATCCTCATTCCCTTCGTGGACCGCCTCCTGCCGCTCCTGGACCTCCGCGAGCAGGTCGTCTCGTTCCCGCCCCAGCCCGTCATCACCTCGGACAACCTCGTCGTCTCGATCGACACGGTCGTCTACTTCCAGGTGACCGACCCGCGGGCGGCGACCTACGAGATCGCCAACTACATCCAGGCCGTCGAGCAGCTCACCATCACGACCCTGCGCAACGTCGTCGGCGGACTCAACCTCGAGGAGGCGCTCACCTCCCGCGACCAGATCAACGGCCAACTGCGCGGCGTCCTCGACGAGGCCACAGGGCGCTGGGGCCTGCGCGTGTCCCGCGTGGAGCTCAAGGCGATCGACCCGCCCCACTCCATCCAGGATTCGATGGAGAAGCAGATGCGCGCCGAGCGGGACCGCCGCGCGGCCATCCTGACCGCTGAGGGCACGAAGCAGTCCGCAATCCTCACGGCCGAGGGCGAGCGGCAGTCGCAGATCCTGCGGGCCGAGGGGCAGGCGAAGGCCGCGGTCCTCAAGGCCGACGGCGAGGCACAGGCCATCCAGAAGGTCTTCGACGCGATCCACGCCGGGAACCCGGACCAGAAGCTGCTCGCCTACCAGTACCTCCAGACCCTGCCCAAGATCGCCGAGGGCGACTCCAACAAGCTCTGGATCGTCCCGAGCGAGATCGGCGAGGCGCTCCGGGGGCTCGGCGGCGCGATCGGCGGCCTCGGTGCTGCGCCGGAGGCTCCCGCGGCGCGCCCGGGCTCCTCCCCCGCCGCGGGTTCTGCAACCGGGTCTCCCGCCGCGGGTTCCACGGGCGCAGGCTCGGCGGCCGCGGACGATGACGACCTTCCGCCGCTCACGGCTCCCGGCACCTGAGTCCCTGTGCGGCGGGTGGACAGTCCAGGCTTCAGGCGGCGCGGCGGCAGACGGCGCGCTGCGCACCTATAATGGAACGTCCGCCAGCAGAGACGACGGGAACCGGGCCCGGGGAACACCGCCGGCCCGTGGAGCGTTGGCATCGTCGTCAGGTCATTGCGACCGGCAGAACGCGAGGGAGTAGAAATGAGCGACCGCAGCCTGCGCGGCATGCGTCTGGGTGCACAGTCCATGGAGACCGAGGCCGGCGTCGAGCCGGCTCCGCGTCAGCGCGTCGAGTACCGGTGCGAGGACGGCGAGCAGGTCTTCGTGACCTTCTCGTCCGAGGCCGAGATCCCGCCCGTCTGGACGTCGAAGACCGGCAAGGAGGCCTTCCTCGTCGACGGCGAGCGGCCCACCGACGCCAACGAGAAGGCCGTCCGCACGCACTGGGACATGCTCCTCGAGCGCCGCAGCATTCCCGAGCTCGAGCAGATCCTCGCGGACCGGCTGGAGCTCCTGCGCAGCAAGCGCGGCGCCTGAACCAGAGCCCGCTGGCCCAACGGGTGCACTGAACAGAGGCCCTGAACAGAGGGGCTGAACAGGCTGAGGGGCGGGAACCACGGTTCCCGCCCCTCAGCCTGTCAGCAGCGCATCAGCGTCCTGCTGGCCAGCGCTTCCCTCAGCCGCGGCTCCCGCTCAGCCGCGCGCGGCCGGTGAGCTGCCGCCAGCGCTCGGCGAGGCCCCAGCGCGTGACGTTGAGCATGGCCTCGACCACGATGTTGCCGCTCATCTTCGAGCTGCCGAGCTCGCGCTCGACGAAGGTCACGGGGACCTCGACGACGGTGAGGCCCATCTTGGCAACGCGCCACGCGAGGTCGACCTGGAAGCCGTAGCCCTTCGACTCGATGGCATCGAAGTCGAGCTTCTCGAGCGTCGTGCGACGGAACGCCCGGTAGCCCGCAGTGATGTCCTTGAGGCGCAGGCCGAGCATGATCCGCGCGTAGGTGCTCCCGGTGCGGGAGATCAGCTGGCGGTAGAACGGCCAGTTGACGACCGAGCCGCCCTTGACCCAGCGGGAGCCGATCACGAGGTCCGCTCCGGCCTCGATCTGCGCGAGGAGCGAGGGAAGCTGCTCGGGCTGGTGCGACCCGTCCGCGTCCATCTCGACGACGACGTCGTAGCCGCGCTCGAGCGCCCAGCGGAAGCCCGCGATGTACGCGGCGCCGAGGCCTTCCTTGCCACGGCGGTGCATGACGTGCACCTGCGCGTCCTCGGCTGCGATCCTGTCGGCGAGGGCGCCGGTGCCGTCCGGGCTGTTGTCGTCGGCGACGAGGACATCCGAGGCGGGAACGGCGGAGCGCAGGCGTCCGAGGGTCTTCGGGAGCGACTCGAGCTCGTTGTACGTCGGGATGATCGTCAGGATGCGCACGCAGTCGGCCTTTCGGGGGCTGGATGGGGCAGCGCCGCCCACGGCGGCGCGACTGTCCATTATATCCACCCGATCCGAGGCCTTCCGGCCTGCCGCCCGCACAGCGTTCTGCAGCCGACCAGGCAGGCCCATGCGCCTTCGGGCCAGTGCGCGGGGCTGGCAGCTGGTCAGTCCCCCGAACTGTTTTCTACTGACGCACAGGCCCGCCCCCGTGGCACGTTCTGCCGGGTTGCCCAACCGAACGGGGCCAGCCGCGGGCCAAGAGCCCGATGACACTCGATCCTACGGCGTGTGCGTCCCCTGTCAACCACCGGTTCATCTGGGGTTTCTCGTGTTTGCCCAGTTCGGACCGGCCTTGCGCGGCCGGCCACGGATTTTCGGCCGGAAACCCTCCCGCGGGCCTGCCCAATGCCCCTCAGGCCCGCAGCGCGCCGCCTCAGCTGAGGGAGGGCGCCTGAGCTGAAGGAGGGCGCCTCAGTTGAAGGAGGGCGCCCTGTAGAGCTCCCGACCGTGGTGGAACGTCGCAAGGCACTCCGGGAGCGTCTCGGTGTCGAGCGCCGGCAGGAGCGGCGTCCGGGCCCGCGGATCCGTGCTCCAGGCCTGGACGCGCCCGTCGGCGACCTGGACCATGAGCTCGTCCGCCCGCCACACCGCGAAGCTCGCCGGCGCACCGGGAACGAGCTGGCCCAGCAGTGGATTGGCCGCCCGGGCCGCGCGCCACCCTGCCCGCGTGTGGCCGATGAAGGCCGCGCGCGCGGAGATGCGCTGGCCCGGGTCCGAGTGCATGAGGCACGCGCGCACACTCTCCCATGGGCTCATCGCACACACCGGCGAATCCGAGCCGAAGCAGACCGGGACGCCGGCCGCGTAGAACCGCGCGAACGGGTTCATGCCCGCCCTGCGGCTCCCGAGCCGCTGGTCGTAGAGGCCGCCGGGGTGCCCCCAGGCAGCGTCGAACAGGGGCTGCGCACTCACGGTGACGGCATACTGCGCGAGTGCGGCAGCCTCGGCGTCGCCCGCCAGCTCGACGTGTTCGAGGCGGTGCCCGCTGGCCCGGACCCGGCCCGCACCGACCTGTTCGGCGGCGAGGCCGAAGCCCTCGAGCGCGAGCGCCAGTGCGCCGTCGCCGATCACGTGGAAGCCTCCCTGCACTCCCAGCGTCGAGCACGCCGCGAGGTGGGCGCCGATCTCCCCTGCCGTGAGGTAGGCGTTGCCGCGGTGCCCGGGGGCATCGGCGTAGTCGTCGGAGAGCAGTGCGGTGCGGCTCCCGATCGAGCCGTCCACCGTGAGGTCCCCCGCGAGGCCGAGGACGGGGACACCGAGCGAGTCCAGGAGCGCGCGCGCCTCCTCGGCGCTGCCGACGAGCTCGCCCCAGTACGCCATGACCTCCGGCCGGCTGGCAGCATCCTCGCGCGCGCCGAGCACCTGCAGGTCCTGGAGCCCGCCCAGGTGCGGGGCTGCCTGCTCGACGACGGCGACATAGCCGTTCGCTGCCGCGTGCCCGAGGGCGCGCGAGTGGAGCGCGCGCAGCTCAGCGTCCGTCGCGGGGCGCACGGCGTGGCGCGCGGCCGCCAGGGCGTCCCGCGCCACGACGGCGTCGCGATCCCCCTCCCCCGCTCCGTCGAGCGCCGCGAGGCCGGCAGCGCCTGCGAGGGCCGTGGAGACGAGGGCCGAGTGGACGTCGGTGCGCGTCGCGAGGACCGGGAGGCCGCCGGCTGCGCGGGCCAGCTCGGCAGCGGTCGGGAGGGACGGGTCCTCCCACGCCGACTCGTCCCAGCCGTGCGCGCGCAGGGCGCCCTGGCCCTCGTGCCGGGCGGCTGCGCCTGCCACGGCGTCGAGGAGCTCGGCGCGCGACCGCACGCCCGAGAGGTCGAGAGATGCGAGGGCCTGGCCCGTGTCGGAGAGGTGCACGTGCGAATCGACGAATCCCGGCGCAATGAGGGCGCCGTCGAGGTCCACGATGCGCATCGATGCGTCCGCGAGGGACGCCGCCGCCTCCTCGGACCCGATCCACGCGACCGTCTCTCCGTCCACGAGCATCGCCGACGCGAAGGGGTCCGCCGCGGAGTACACGGAGCCGTTGCGGTAGAGGGTGAGCCTGCGCTCAGCGGACATGGGTGTTCCTTCTCTCGGCCGCGCCGGGCGGCCGCGCTCTCGGGGGGACTATTCGGCGACGGCGGAGTAGGCGACGACCCCGCGCCGCACTCCCCGGATCGCCTCATGGCACAGGCGCGACAGCCGCGGCTCAATGCCCGGGACGTCGGCGAGCTGGTCCAGGAGGTCGATCACCTGCCGCACCCAGCGCACGAAGTCTCCTGCCGCGAGCTCGGTGCCGGAGAGCACGTTCTGGAGGTCACGTCCGCGCGCCCACTTGTACATGGGCCACACGAGCCCGAACTCCGGCTCGGCCGTGCGCGGGAGCCGGTTCTGCTCCTCCACGTCCTCGAGCTCGGACCACTCCCGCAGGATCACGTCCACCGCGACGTCCAGCGAGACGCTCGGCATCTTCGGCGGGAGCCCGCGCTCCTCGCGCTTGGCCTGGTACACCAGGACGCTCACGAGGGCGGCGAGCTCGGCCGCGTCGACGTCCTCGAACGCACCTGCCCGGAGGGCGAGGGCGGTGAGGAGGTCACGGTCCCCGTAGATCCGGCGCAGCTGGGCGCCCGCGGCGGTCACCCCGGAGGCCGAGCCGGTCTCGTCGAGGCAGCCGTAGGCGGCCAGGACGTCGCACACGCGGTCGAACGTCTTCGCGATCGTGTTGGTCCGGTTCTGGATCTGGGAGAGCATCCGGTCGGTCTCCTTGCGGAGCCTGATCCAGCGCTCCGCCCAGCGGGCGTGGTCCTCGCGCTCAGCGCAGCCGTGGCAGGGGTGCGACCGGAGCCGGCGCCGCAGCTCCTGGATGCGCTTCTCGCTGTCCTCGTAGCCTCCGGCGAACGCGAAGTCGCGTCGCGACCGCTTGGGCCTGCGTGCCTCGTCGCCACCTGCGCGGGCACGGGCGACGGCGTGGGCAAGCGAGGCGGCGAGGTCGCGTCGGTCCTTGGGCCGCTTCGGGTCGAAGCCCTTGGGGATCCGGATCCGGGCGAGCGGCTCGAGCGGGCCGTCGACGTCGTGGAACCCGATCCGCCGCAGGTTCCGGTCGTCCGTGAGCACTTGGGGACGCGGGTCGCGCGCATTCGTGTCCGAATTGAGGACCACTGCGGTCCCGGCGAGGCGGCCCTGGCCGATCTCGACCACGTCCCCGGGCGCAAGGCGCGCGAGCGAGTCGACCGTCATGGTGCGCCGCGCACGGCCGGCCTCGCGGGACGCGAACTTCTCGGCGTCGCCGAGCTCCTCACGGATGCGGGAGTACTCGGAGAAGTCCCCGAGATGGCAGGTCATGGCCTTCTCGTAGCCGGCGAGCGACTCCTCGCGGCTGCGGACCTGGCGCGCGAGGCCCACGACGGAGCGGTCAGCCTGGAACTGCGCGAAGGACGTCTCGAGGATCTCCCGGGCACGCGACCGCCCGAACTGGGCCACGAGGTTGATGCTCATGTTGTATGTGGGCCGGAAGCTCGAGTTGAGCGGGTAGGTGCGCCGCGAGGCGAGGCCGGCAAGCGCAGCGGGGTCGAGTCCCGGCCGCCAGAGCACCACGGCATGGCCCTCGACGTCGATCCCCCGCCGGCCGGCGCGTCCTGTCAGCTGGGTGTACTCCCCCGCGGTGATGTCCACGTGGGCCTCGCCGTTGAACTTCTCGAGCTTCTCGATCACCACGCTCCGGGCGGGCATGTTGATCCCGAGGGCGAGGGTCTCGGTGGCGAAGACCGCCTTGACCAGACCGGCCGCGAAGAGCTTCTCGACGACCTCCTTGAACGTGGGCAGCAGGCCTGCATGGTGCGCGGCGATCCCCCGCAGGAGTCCCTCGCGCCACGACCAGAAGCCCAGGACGGCCATGTCCGCGGCCGGGATGTCCTTGGCTGCCTCGTCGACGGCGACCGCGATCTCCGCGCGCTCCCGCTCGTCGGTCAGGTCGAGGCCCGCGTCGAGGCACTGCTGGACGGCGGCGTCGCACCCGGCGCGGGAGAAGATGAACACGATGGCGGGAAGGAGGCCGCGGCGCGCGAGCGTCTGGATGGTCTGGGGCCGGCTCGAGCGGGTCCCCGCGAGCGGGCGCGCGTCATCGGGACGTCCGGGGCCCGTGCGAAGCGACTGCTTCTCGCCGCGCTGGCGCTCCTCACGACGGCGGGCCCGGCCGCCGTGCCCGAACCGCCCCCTGTACTGCTGCTGGGTCTCCCGGCGCGCAAGCTCGACGAGCTCCGGATTGACTGCGGTCAGCTCGCTCACGGCCGCCGACCGGACCCGGGGCGCACCGCCGTCCGCGCGGCTGTCCGCACCGGCAGGGGTCTCGGCACGGGGCTCCCGGCCGTCCGCAGCCGGCCCCTCGTCAGGATCCGGCCCGCGGTCGTGGGCGTCTGCGAGGGCCTCGAAGTCGCCGCGGGTCGCGAAGAGGTCCACGAGCTCCCGGCCTGCGAGGACGTGCTGCCACAGCGGCACGGGACGGTGCTCGGAGACGATGATGTCCGTCTCGCCGCGCACGGTGTCCAGCCATGCGCCGAACTCCTCGGCGTTGGACACCGTGGCGCTGAGGGAGACGAGCCGGACCTCCCGCGGGAGGTGGATGATGACCTCTTCCCACACCGCGCCGCGGAAGCGGTCGGCGAGGTAGTGCACCTCGTCCATCACCACGTAGCCGAGGCCGGCGAGGGTGTCCGAGTCCGCGTAGAGCATGTTCCGCAGCACCTCGGTGGTCATGACCACGATCGGTGCCTCTCCGTTGACCGTCGTGTCCCCCGTGAGGAGGCCCACGCGGTCCGCGCCGTGCACAGCGGAGAGCTCGGCGAACTTCTGGTTCGAGAGCGCCTTGATAGGGGTCGTGTAGAACGCCTTGAGGCCCTGGGTGAGGGCGAGGTGGACGGCGAACTCCCCGACGATCGTCTTCCCGGCCCCGGTAGGAGCCGCGACGAGCACGCCGCGGCCGGCCTCGAGGGACCGGCAGGCCTCCTTCTGGAACTCGTCGAGCGGGAAGCCGACGGTCGCGGCGAAGGCGCCGAGCTCGGTCTTGGCGAAGGCCCTGCGCTCTGCGGCGGCCGCGTAGCGCTCGGCGGGGGACGGGTTCTCGGCGGCCGTGGACATGCCACCAGCCTAGTCCCCCACAGGCTCAGAACTTCTCGAGATCCTCCCGGGAGGTCGCGGTGTCCGCGCCTGCCTCCGCCTCCGCGGTCCGCTTCGCGTCACGGCGCTCGCGGCGACGGTCGTTCAGGAGGCAGATGCCGATTGCCGCGAAGAACAGCACGAGCAGCGGCCCCGCGAGCATGAACATCGACAGCGCATCGGCGCCGGGGGCGGCGATCGCGGCGAGCACGAAGACGAGGAACACTGTGATGCGCCAGGCCTTGAGGATCGCCTTGCCGGAGACCAGGCCGATCGCGTTCACGGCGACCAGCAGGACCGGTACGAGGAACGCGAAGCCGAGGAAGAGCAGCATGCGCGTGACGAAGTCCACGTAGTCGCGTCCGTCGATGATGTTCGAGAAGCCCTCGGGGGTGAACTGGGTGAGCGCCCGGACGACCTGCGGCGTCACGAGCCAGCCGACCCACACGCCTGCGAGGAACAGCGGCACGCCCGCGGCCATGTAGCCGAGAGTGTAGCGCCGCTCCTTCCTCGTGAGCCCGGGGAGCACGAAGGCCCAGACCTGGTAGATCCACACCGGGCTCGAGACCACGATCCCAATGAGGATCGAGAGCTGGAGCTTGAAGTCGAAGGGCGAGGCGATGGATCCGAAGTTCACCGATGCAGTGCCGCCAGTGTGCTCCGAGATCTGCCGGACGGGCTCCTGGAGGGCCTCGAGCACCGGGTCGTAGAGGAACCATCCCGCGATCGCTCCGAGGACGATCCCGATCGCGGACTTGATCAGCCTGTTCTTGAGCTCCCTGAGGTGCTCGAGCAGCGGCATCCGGCCTTCAGGGTTGGCCTTCCGCCCCTTGACTGCGGCCACGCTCAGGCGCGAGGAGCAGGGCCGTTGCCCTGGTCAGTGCCCTTGGGCGGGATGACCTTGCCTTCCACAGGCTGCTCGCCCGACGCGGTGGAGGACGACGGCGTGTCCTTGCCGTCGTTCTTCATCTCCTTGACCTCGGATTTGAGGATGCGCATGGACTGGCCGAGGCTGCGTGCCATGCCGGGGAGCTTCGGCGCGGCAAAGAGGAGCAGCGCCACGATGATGATGATGACGATCGGCCAGGGCCCATCGAAGAGTCGTCCCACGAGGAATCCTTTCGTTGATGCAAGTCTAGTCGAGCCCGAGGTCGGCGAGGGACTGGGGCTGGCCCCTCAGGGCCCGCCGCTGCACCCGCCGGTCGCGCCGCGCGAGCCGGCGCTCCTCACGGCCTTCCGCATACTCCCGCCGCACCTGCGCCGGGTCCGCGAAGACCGCGCTCCCCGGTGCCGGGCCCGCGGACGGGGCGAGCCCGCCGTCGTCCGGGTCCAGGGCGCGCGAGGACGGCATGACCCGCTCGAGCTCGGTGCCGAATGCCTCCATGGTGCGCAGTCCCTTCCGCACGATGAACACCGCGCCGAGTACCAGGACGAGCAGGGCGCACGCGCCCAGCGCCACCCAGATGAGGACCCACGACCACCACGGCACCAGACCAGCCTACCGTCCGCTGGGGGCGCGCCCGTACCGCGCGAGGGCGCGCTCAAGCCATGCCCGGGAGGCCGTGATGGCCGCCTCCGGGGCCTCGAGCGCGATCGCGCCGCCGAACTGCGCGAGGAACGCCGCGAGCCACGCCGGGTCCGCCACTGTGAGCCGCACCCGCCTGCTGCCGTCCACGAGGTCGCGCCCCTCCTCGGCCTCGACGGTCGACTCCGCCCATCGAGCCTCGGGTGCGAACCGCACAGTGACGTCGAGGTCGCCCGGGTGGCGCATGAACACGGCCTCCCCTGCGGCCGCGGCACCCTCCGGGACGGGACGCTCCTCGGCCGGCTCGAGGGCGACGATCCGGTCCACCCGGAACATGCGGCCCTCCTGCGCGCGATGGCAGTAGCTGTTGGCGTACCAGCGGTCCCCATCGGAGATGACCCGGAGAGGCGTGATGTCCCGCGTGGTGACCTCGTCCTTGGTCGGGTTCATGTAGGTCAGCGAGAGCGTGCGGCCCTCGCGCGCCGCGTCGAGCAGCACCGGGAGGAGGTGCGCGTTGCGGGACGGGTCGGTACGGACAAGGACCTGGGGCACACCCCTCTCCCCGAGGGCGGCAGCGGCAACCCTGTCCATGAGCTGCATGAGGGTCCCGCTCGCAGCGCCCGCGAGCGGCAGCAGCGCCTGGAGCCCGAGCTGCAGGGTCACGGCCTCTGCGGCGCTCAGGCGGCGCGGGCGGGCGAGCTCGTCCGCGTTGGCAATCGAGACGACATCGTCCTCGACGAGCACCTCGATGTAGCTCTGGAAGCCGCCCGCGTCCGTGGGCCCGGTCTCGGCGAGCAGCTGAAGCTCCTGCCGGACCTGCCGAGGCTTCAGACCGAACCGTGCGGCGATCTCGCCCACCGTGACCGGCCCCGCGAGGAGGAAGGGGACGAGGTCGGTGAGCCGGTCGAGGCGCTCCGCGCTCGTGGTCATGCGCCGGGGCGCCGGCGCATGGGGTGCCTCCGGCGCACCGGGGGTGCCGAGGGCGCCGAGGGCGCCCTCGAGCCGGCGCACCACAGCGTCCGCGAGCTCGGGCGGGTCCTCGACCACGACCGCGTCGCCGAAGCCGGCGAGGGTCTCCGCCATGACCGTCACGTCGCGGAAGACGAGGTCGCCGAGGTCCCAGCCCTCCGGCCCCGCCCCGGCCGGCTTCCACTCGCGCCTGAGGCCGAGCGCCCGGTCCTCCGCAAGGCGTACCCGCGCGGTCCGCTCCGGCAGTGCCTCGAGGCTCTCGAGCGCAGCGTGCACCGCACCGGCCGGCGGGGGCGGGAACGCTTCCGGCTCTCCCGCAGTGACCTCTCCCCGGATGCGGGAAAGGCGGAACAGGCGGGTACCGCCCCTGTCCAGGTCATGCCCGGCAAGGTACCACTGGCCGTAGCGCTGCCCGAGGCCCCATGGCTGGACCCGCCGCCTCAGCAGTTCGCCCGTGCTCGCGGCCTCGTACTCGAACGTCACCTCGGCGCCGTTCTCCGCCGCCTCGAGGAGCGCCTCCCACGCCGGCTCGTCGAGCTTCAGGCGGGGCTGGATCGCCGAGGGCGGGGTCTCCGGAAGGGCCCCGGCCGCCTCGAGGCGCCGCAGGGCGCGCTGGGCGCCCTGCCCGGCAACGGCGCCGTCGCACGCGAGGGCGGCGAGGGCGAGCCACGCCGACTCCTCGGCGGTGAAGCGCTGGGGCGGAAGCTGGAAGCCCTGGGCGTCGATCGTGTACATCGTGGTCGTCTCGGCGCTCTCGAGGCGCTCGTAGCCTTCGAACTCGCGCAGGTCCGCGCCCATCGCCCGCAGTTCGGCCTTGTCCCGTTCGAACATCCGCAGCACTGACTCGAGCTCGTCGTCGGGCCCACGCGCGGCCCACGGCGAGGCGTCATGCCCGTACACGTCTCTGAGGATCCGCTCCCTGGACAGGCCGCGGTCGGTGCGCAGGAGTGCGATCAGCAGGTTGAGGAGGCGCGTGGTCTTTGCTTCGGACACATCCCTGAGGCTATACGGAAACGGGCGGAGGACAGCCCACGCTGCCCTCCGCCCGTCGCGCCGCTGCACGCGCCGCGGCCACCGGCGACGGAGGCGGCTGCTCCTAGCGGACGCCGACGAGGTCCACGACGAAGATGAGTGCCTCGTCGGGCTTGATCGCCCCGCCCGCGCCGCGCGAGCCGTAGGCCAGCTCGGAGGGGATCTCGAGGCGGCGGCGGCCGCCCACCTTCATGCCGAGCAGGCCCTGGTCCCAGCCCTGGATGACCTGGCCCACGCCGACACGGAAGTCGAGCGGGGTCCCGCGGTTCCACGAGGCGTCGAACTCCTCGCCCGTGGACCATGCCACGCCGACGTAGTGCGCTGAGACGGTGTCTCCGGGGGCGACCTCACGGCCCTCGCCCTCGATGAGGTCGATCACCTTGAGCTCCGCGGGGACCTCGCCCTCGGGGAAGTCGATCTCGGGCTTCGTGCGGTCGTACTCGCGCTGTCCGAAGGACATGGCGGCTCCTTCTCTCTCGTTGTTCAGGGTGTTTCCGTGCAGGTGAGACTACTTGACGCCGAGTATGTCCACGACGAAGACGAGGTCGCCCTTGGCCTTCCCCTTGCCTTCCTTGCCGTACGCCTGGTCGGCGGGGATCACGAGCAGCACGCGGGATCCGACCTTCTTCCCTGCAAGGCCCTTGGTCCACCCCTGGATCACACCCTGAAGGCTGAAGGTCGCGGGCTCGCCGCGGTCGAAGCTCGAATCGAACTTCACGCCATCGGAGAGGTTCACGCCCACGTAGTTGGCAACGACGGAATCGGTTTCCTCGACGGTGTCCCCGGACCCCTTGATGAGGTCCTGCGAGACAAGCTCGGTCGGCTTCGCCGCGCCCTTCACGTCGATCTGGGGAACGCCCTTGTCGTCCTCGGTCACCGTGGGCAGGCCCTCGGGGAGCTCGGTCACGGCCTCGCCCTCCGGCTTCGAGAGCGGCTGCGGTGTGTCCTTCGCGGAGAGGACCTTGATGACCAGAAGAGTCGACGCAGGCGCGGGGGTCGCGCCTGCCTGCTGCTGGGGCGGAGCGGCGAACGCGAGGTAGGAGCCGACCTTGGCCCCCAGGAAGCCGTTGTACACCGCGGCCCCATTGGTCTTGAGGTCCTCGGAGAGCTCGACCTCCTCGGTGGCCCCATCCTTGAAGGTGTCCTTGAGGACCTTCCCGTCTCTCCCGTCGAGGGCGACATAGCCGATCTCGACGGTCTGGCCCTCCTTCACCCGGTCTCCGTCGCCCTCGTGGACCATCTTGATGGTCTGCTCGTTGACGGCGAGGGGCTTGTCGAATTCGACGGCGGGAGCCTGCTCCCCCGGCGTGACCTTGAGAGAGTCGAAGGCCGCTAGCTCTCCTGCCGCGGTGCTGGTGGGCTCGGAGCCGCCGCAGCCGGCCACGAAGAGGGCGAGCGGCAGCAGCAGGGCGATGAGTCGGCGCACTGGTCAACTTCCTGTGGTGGGATCCGCCGGAGGGCGGGGGTCAAGTGCCGCGAAGGCCACTCTAGGCTAGCGGATCAGCCTGTGAAGGGCCTGAGGGAGTCCAGGAGCTCGTCGACCCGTGGGTCCTCGTTCACGAACGGGTCCTTGCACAGGATGGTGTGGTGGGCGCGGTCGTTGAGCTTCAGGTGGACCCAGTCGACCGTGTAGTCGACGCCCGCCGCCTGGGCGGCCTTGACGAAGCGGCCTCGCAGTCTGGCCCGGGTGGTCTGGGGCGGTGAGGCCACGGCCCGGGCGACCGCGGCGTCGTCGACCACCCTCGCCGCGTCGCCGCGCTTCTGGAGGAGGAAGAACAGGCCACGGTCCGGGCTGATGTCGTGGTAGGTGAGGTCGAGCTGTGCGACGCGTGCCGAGTCCAGATCCACCCCGTGCCCCTGCATGTACCGGTCGATGAGCTTCTTCTTGATCGCCCAGTCCACCTCGGTGTCGATCGCGGAGGCGTCCTGCGACTCGACCGCGTCCAGAGTCCGCTCCCACAGGTCCAGGATGCGCGGCACATGGGGCGTGTGTGCGCCGTTCGCCTGCACGAACTCCCCCGCCTTCGCCAGGTACATGCGCTGCAGCTCGAGGGCCGTGGTCTGCTGGCCGTTGGCGAGCCGTACCGGTGCGCGGCCCGTGATGTCGTGGGAGATCTCCCTGATGCTGCGGATCGGGTTCTCCATGCGGGTGTCGCGCATGATCACACCAGCCTCGATCATGCGCAGCACGAGGTCCACTGTGCCGAGCTTCATCATGGTGGTCGTCTCGGACATCGAGGAGTCGCCCACGATCACGTGGAGCCGCCGGTAGTGCTCGGCGTCCGCGTGCGGCTCGTCCCGGGTGTTGATGATCGGCCGCGAACGCGTCGTGGCGGAGGAGAGGCCCTCCCAGATGTGGTCGGCGCGCTGCGAGAACGCGTACAGGGGCCCGTGTGCGGTGCGCAGCACTTTGCCTGCTCCGCACAGGAGCTGGCGCGTGACCAGGAACGGGATGAGGATCTCGGCGAGCCGGGCGAACTCCGTCCGCCGCGGGATGAGGTAGTTCTCATGGCTGCCGTAGGAGTTCCCCGCGGTGTCCGTGTTGTTCTTGAACAGGTACACCCGCCCGTCGAAGCCCTCCTCGGCGAGCCTGCGCTCGGCCTCTCCGATCAGTTCGACGAGGATGCGCTCGCCCGCCCGGTCATGCGCGACGAGCTGGGCGATGTCGTCGCACTCAGCGGTCGCGTACTCGGGGTGGGAGCCGACGTCGAGGTACAGCCGGGACCCGTTCGCGAGGAAGACATTGGAGGAGCGGCCCCAGCTCACCACCTTCCGGAACAGGTAGCGGGCCACTTCCTCGGGGGCGAGAGGCCGGCCGTTGGGGCTCGAGTACGCGATCCCGAACTCGGTCTCCACTCCGTAGATGCGCCGGTCCACTCAGCTGGCCCTGTCTGTCGTCGAGTCGTCGAGGAACCTGTGGAGCTCGTCCTCGGTGATCCGGCGGAAAGCCCTGCGCACGCCCCGCGCGGTCTCGGCGTCGCGGTCCAGGACGGCGACCTCGAGGCTGACCGGGTCGGTCCGGTCTTCGCGCAGCGCTGCTGCCGCGAGCCTGATGGCCTCGCCGTAGGACGCCTGCGCGTCCCACCCCCTGACCATCGTCTCGGCGACGCGCTCGGCAGCGCCGCCCATCACCACGAAGCGGCTCTCGTCCGCGATCGAGCCGTCGAACGTGAGCCTGAAGAGGTGGTCCTCCTCGACCCCGCCCCCGACCTCCGCGACGGTGAGCTCGACCTCGAACGGCTTCTGCTCGGCTGTGAACACCGCGCCGAGGCTCTGGGCGTACACGCTCGCGAGGCCTCGGCCCGTCACGTCCTCGCGGTCGTACGAATACCCCCGGACATCCGCATAGCGCACGCCGGCCTGGCGCAGGCTCTCGAACTCGTTGTACTTGCCGACGGCGGCGAATGCGATCCGGTCGTAGATCTCGCCGATCTTGTGCAGCGAGGGCGAGGGGTTCTCGGCCACGAGCGCGATCCCCTCGCGACACGAGACCACCACGACCGAGCGGCCGCGGGCGATCCCCTTCCGGGCGAAGTCCGCCCGGTCCTTCATGAGCTGCTCGGGCGAGACGTAGAACGGCTGGGTCATCTCACGCCTCCCGTCCAGCCACGCTGCGGGCCGCGATCACGTCGCCGGCGACCGCGGCGAGCTCCCGCTCCCCCACGCGGCGGCCGCCCGCGCGGGTCACGGTATGAACCACGGGCCAGAGCTGGCGGACCGGGTCCGGCCCGCCTGTCGCGGAGTCGTCGTCGGCTGCGTCGTAGAGCGCCTCGACGGCGACCCGCACGGCGTCGTCCTCCGAGAGGCCGGGACGCCAGAGCTTCTTGAGCGCGCCCCGCGCGAACACGGAGCCGGAGCCCACCGAGTGGTGCTCGATCTCCTCGTAGCGCCCGCCGGTGACGTCGTAGGAGAAGAGCCGGCCCACGCCGGAGTCCAGGTCGAAGCCCGCGAAGAGCGGCACGACCGCGAGGCCCTGGAGGGCGAGGGGAAGGTTGCCGCGGATCATCGCCCCGAGCCTCGTCGCCTTGCCCTCGAGGCTCAGCAGCGTGCCCTCCATCTTCTCGTAGTGCTCGAGCTCGACCTGGAAGAGGCGGGCGATGTCGATCGCGATACCGGCCGTGCCCGCGATGCCGAGAACCGAGAAGCGGTCCGCAGCGAACACCTTCTCGATGTGGCGGCTTGCAATCACGTTGCCCATCGTCGCGCGGCGGTCGCCCGCCATAAGTACGCCACCGGCGAAAGAGCAGGCCACGATCGTGGTGCCGTGGGGGGCGATCGCCGACGCGTCCGCAGGCAGGCTCCGGGAAGCGGGCAGGAGGTCAGGACGCGAGGCGGCCAGATGCTCCATGAAGGACGAGGTGGCGCCGGCCACGACGCGCTGCGCGAGGAAGTCGTTCATGGGCGCCCTACTGGCCGCCCTTCTGGACGAAGCCGCGGACGAACTCCTCGGCATTCGTCTCCAGGACATCGTCGATCTCGTCCAGCAGATCGTCGACACCCTGCGTGGCCGCGGACTCCTGTGCACCGGCGGCCGGGGCTGCGGGGACGTCGGCCTCGACAGCTTCCTCGTCGGTGCGCGGCTGACTGCTCTTGTGCTCCTGACCGGCCATGGTCATCTCCTTGCGTCGGGCGCCGTGGGGGCGGCGCCGGGGTCTGACAGTCTCCCTGCTCCTCATACTGCCACGTTTGGCGGCTATGTCACGGGCCCTGTCACAGGCCCTGCGCGCCGCGCCCCCGCGCTACGTCCTCCGCTCCCCGAGGAGCGCCGCGAGGAACCCCTCCAGGTCCGCGTGCTCCTCGAAGAGGCGCCCGGTCAGCGCCTTCGTCCCCCGCAGCGGCTCGCGGGTCGGGACGCGCTGCAGGCGGTAGCTGTTGGGCGGCGCGAACACCACCGAGTCCCAGCTCGCGCTCGCGACGCCGTCGGGAAAGCGCTGGATGCTCTTCCCACGGAACCACGCGCGGGTGTCTTCCGGAGGCTCGACGACGGCGGCAGCAACGGCGTCGTCCGAGGCCAGCGTCTCGAGCGCGCCGCGGGCGGCGAGGCGCCTCGCGATCCCGCGCTCGGGACGCACGTCCGACCACTGGATGTCGACCAGGCCGAGGCGCGCGTCGCCCCACGCGAGCCCGTCCCTCGCGCGGTACCCGTCCAGGACACGCATCTTGGCGAGCCACTCGACGCTGCGGGCCGCCGAATCGAGATCGTCGCCGAGGTCCGTGAGCGCCGCCTCCCATCTCCGGAGGACGTCCGCGGTGTGGCCGTCCCCGCCGTGCTCGGCGCCGACACCCTCGTCCGCCGCCAGCTTGGCAGCGGCCTCGAGGTACATCCACTGGAGCTCGAGCGCACTCACGCGCCGCCCGTCGATGAGGCGGACAGTCTCCGCAAGGGACGTGTCGTGGCTGATGCGGTGCATCGCGTCGACGGGCTCGTGGACCCGCACCTGGGGCGCGCGGCCCGCCTCGATGAGGCTCAGCACGAGAGCGGTGGTGCCGAACTTGAGGTAGTTGGACACGTGGCTCACGTTCGCATCGCCCACGATCACGTGGAGGCGACGGTACTTCTCCGCGACCGCATGCGGCTCGTCCCTCGTGTTGATGATGGGACGGCGCATGGTCGTCTCGAGGCCGACCTCCGCCTCGAAGTAGTCGGCACGCTGGCTGATCTGGTAGCCGGGCTTGGAACCGTCCTGCCCGAGCCCCACCCGCCCGGCGCCGCAGACGATCTGGCGTGAGACGAAGAAGGGTGTAAGGCCGGCGACCAGCTCCCCGAACGGCACCGAGCGCGGCACGAGGTAGTTCTCGTGGGACCCGTACGAGGCTCCCTTGCCGTCCGTGTTGTTCTTGTACAGGTTGACCGGGCTCTCGCTCGTGGCGAGGGCCCGGACGGCGGCGAGGGCCACGGAGTCCCCCGCGACGTCCCAGACGAGCGCGTCGCGGGGATTGGTCACTTCAGGGCTCGAGTACTCGGGATGGGCGTGGTCGACGTACAGACGGGCCCCGTTGCCGAGGACGAGGTTCATGAGCGCGGGCTCCTGGTCGCCGTCGAGCTCGATCTCCGCCGGTCCGTGGGCCAGGGCCACCGCCTCGGCAGTCAGGACGGGCTCGGCGTCGGTCAGCTGGTCCGGTGTCGCGTCCGCACGGCTCACCGTCCACCCCCGGGCGTCGCGCAGAGGCGACTCGTCGGTGTAGTCCCAGCCCGTACCGGCCTCGGCGCGCCCCTGGCCCTTCGTCGCGCGCGAGTAGGCGGCAATCACCTGGGACGAGAGGTAGGTGGCATTCGCGCCGAGGTGTCCCGGAGCGTGGATCCCGTACTCGGTCTCTGAGCCCATGACGCGCAGGGCGCCTCCTGCCGGGAGGCCGGCGCTCGTGTCGCTCGTCATCGTGCTCCCTAGAGGTACTGGCCGGTGCTCGGCGTCGTCTCGATGGTCCTGCCCGGTTCGCTGCCTTCCTTGCCCTGGATGATCGTGCGGATGTAGGTGATCCGCTCGCCCTTCTTGCCCGAGATGCGGGCCCAGTCGTCGGGGTTGGTCGTGTTCGGCATGTCCTCGTGCTCGCGGAACTCGTCCGCGACGGCGCGCAGGAGATGGTCCATCCTCAGGCCCTTCGACCCGGTGGTGAGGAGCTCCTTGATCGCGGCCTTCTTCGCCCTGTCCACGACGTTCTGGATGACCGCGCCCGAGTTGAAGTCCTTGAAGTAGAGGATCTCGGTGTCGCCGTTCGCGTAGGTGACCTCGAGGTACTCGGTGGACCTGTCCGCCGCGTACATCGCCTCGACCGTGCGCTGGATCATCATCTGCACCGTGGCGTCCGCATCCCCTCCGTGCTCGGCGAGGTCCGAGGGGTGCAGCGGCAGGTCTGCCGTGAGGTACTTCGAGAAGATGTCCGCCGCAGCCTCGGCATCGGGGCGGTGGATCTTGATCTTCACATCCAGGCGGCCGGGCCGCAGGATGGCCGGGTCGATCATGTCCTCGCGGTTGGACGCGCCGATGACGATGACGTTGTCGAGCCGCTCCACGCCGTCGATCTCGCTCAGCAGCTGCGGCACGATCGTCGTCTCGACGTCGGAGGACACGCCCGTCCCGCGCGTGCGGAACAGCGAGTCCATCTCGTCGAAGAAGACCACGACCGGGCTGCCGTCCGAGGCCTTCTCGCGCGCACGCGAGAAGATGAGCCGGATGTGCCGCTCCGTCTCGCCGACGTACTTGTCGAGGAGCTCCGGCCCCTTGATGTTGAGGAAGTAGCTCTTGACGTCGGTGCTGCCGGCACGCTCCATCGCCCGGCCCGCGAGCGAGTTCGCGACCGCCTTGGCGATGAGGGTCTTGCCGCAGCCCGGAGGACCGTAGAGCAGGATGCCCTTGGGCGCCTTGAGCCCGTGCTCACGGTAGAGGTCGGGATGGAGGAACGGCAGCTCGACGGCGTCGCGGATCTGCTCGATCTGGGAGGCGAGGCCCCCGATGTCCTGGTAGCTGATGTCCGGGACCTCTTCGAGGACGAGGTTCTCGACCTCCGAGCGCGGGACCTTCTCGAGGGCGTAGCCCGTGCGGTTGTCCACGGAGACGGCATCCCCGACGCGCAGGTGCTCGAGCTGGAGCGGGCCCGAGAGGCGGACAACGCGCTCCTCGTCGCCCCTGCCGATGACGAGGATGCGGTCGCTCCCGAGGAGCTCCTTGACGGTCACGAGCTCGCCGGAACGCTCGTATCCGAGGCCGGCCACGATCTCGAAGGCCTCGTTGAGCAGGACCTCCTGCCCAACGCTGAGCTCCTGGATCGAGACGAGGGGGCTCAGGCCCACGCGCATCTTGCGCCCCGAGGTCACCACGTCCGCGCTCTCATCCGTCACTGCGGCGGCCGCGCCGCCGGCGGGACGCCTGCGGTTGAGCTGGACGATGCTCCCGAAGCTGTACGGCGGCTGTCCCTCATGCTCGAGGGCGGACTTGAGGCGGACGATCTCCGCCTTGGCTGCCTTGAGCATCTCGGTCATGCGCGTGTTGTTGCCTGTCGCCGAGGCCAGCTGCCGGTCCAGCGCCCGGAGCTTGTCCCGGAGCACGTTGATCTGCCGCTCGGCGATCCCCAGCTGCTCGGCGTGCGCCGACGGCGGCGTGTCGGGGCCGCTGCCGGCCTTCTCGTTCTCCACCATCGCGATCACTCCCTCTCCATCTGGGGCTGGCCCGCGCGGACCGTTCCTGTATCCGTCTACTGCCCGGATCTGCCCTGATGAAAAGACAGTAGCGCTCCCGGACCGCGACGGCGGGCCCGCGGCCGGTCGGTAACCGAAGAGTTACACCGAGGTGTCCTGCTGGCCCTCCTGTCCGGGCACGCCCGCCCGGGCGTCCCGCGCGGCGCGGCGCAGCTTGCGGTCCGAGACGGGCCGCTCCCCCACGGACTCGGGCGTCCAGGCGTTGAGGTCCTCCTCGCTGAACTCGGCCTTGTTGCGCTTCTTGCGGACGAGGGGCGAGACGCCCTCCGCGAGGCGCCGGGTCACGAGGAGGAACCCGGTGTGGCCGACCATGCGGTGCTCGGGGCGGACGGCGAGGCCCTCGAGGTGCCACCCGCGCACCATGGACTCCCACGCGTCGGGCTCCGTGAACCGGCCGTCGGCGCGGATGGCCTCGGCGGTGCGGGAGAGCTGGGTGGCCGTGGCGACGTAGTTGACCCACACCCCGCCCGGGGCGAGGACGGTCGCGACGGCGTCGAGGCACTCCCAGGGCGCCAGCATGTCCAGGACCACGCGGTCCACGCTGCCCGGCTCCTCGGCCTTGACCACCTCGTCCTGGAAGTCGCCAAGGGAGATGCGCCATGCCGGGTGCGGGCCGCCGAAGATCGTCTCGACGTTGCCGCGCGCGATGTCCGCGAACTCCTGGCGCCGTTCGAACGAGTGGAGGTACCCGCCGTCGCCCACGGCCCGCAGCAGCGAGATGGAGAGCGCCCCCGAACCCACGCCGGCCTCGACGACGCGCGCACCCGGGAAGATGTCCGCCATCGTCACGATCTGGCCGGCGTCCTTGGGGTAGACGACGGCGGCGCCGCGCGGCATCGACAGGACGAAGTCGGACAGGAGGGGGCGCAGCGCCTGGTACTGGTGTCCTGCCGTGTTGGTCACGACCGACCCGTCCGGGCGCCCGATGATCTCGCTGTGGTTCAGGAAGCCCTTGTGGGTGTGGAACGCTCCGCCTTCGGCGAGGGTCACGGTATTCATGCGTCCCCGCTCGTCGGTCAGCTGCACGCGCTCGCCCGCACGGAAGGGGCCGCGGCGGAAGGCCGCCCCGGTGGGTCCGTCCGCTGCGGCGGGCTGGGTGCTCTCGGTCATGGTGTCCTCTCTGCATCTCCGCCGGGACGCCGGCGGGTGGTCGGGGGAAGGCTAGCGGCCGGAGCGGCCGGAGATCGCGGCGATGACGTCCCGCTGGGTCAGGAGGCCGATGACGCGGCCTGCAGCGTCCACGACCGCATACTCCGTGCCGGAGAGCTGGGCGAGGTACTGCACGAGCTCCTGCCCCGCCGCCGTCTCCGGCACATAGGACCCGGGCGCGAGCGCGTAGCCGACCGCCGTCACGGGAGTCGTGGCACGGAGCGCGGGGGGCACCCGCTCCACGGCGGAGGGGTCGATGACGCCCTGCGGCTTCCCGTCCGGTGCGCAGAGGACGACGGCGATCCCGTCCAGGGCGCCGACGCCGACCGCCTGCTCGACCGTGGCCGAGTTCGGGATGCCGACAGCGGGCGCCGCGAGCTGGCCCGCGACGACGGCGGGGAGCCGGGTCCGGATGCCGGCGTGCCGGATGGCTGCGGACGCGCCCTGCCACAGGAACGCCGAGACGAGGATGAGCACCATGGCGAACGGCAGGTCGACCGGCTGGCCCTGGAGCCCGGGGAGCACCACGCCGAGGAGGATGATCCCGACGACGATCGCGCGGCCTGCCCAACCGGCGGCGATGGTGCCCTTCTCCTGCGAGCCGGTGGCCCGCCACACGGCGCTCTCGACGATCCGCCCGCCGTCCAGCGGGAGCCCGGGGAGGACGTTGAACACCGCGATGAGGAAGTTGGCCCACATGAAGATGTTCACGAGGATGTCCGCGACCCCGGTGAGGTGCACGAAGGTCACGACGAGCCATGCGCCGCCGGCGAGCACGAAATTGGCCGCAGGGCCGGCCAGGGCGACCGCGACGGACTTGCCGGGGCTCGCGGTGAAGGCCTCGAACTGGGTGTGCCCGCCCCACAGGTTCAGGACGATCTTCTGGCTGGGCCAGCCGAAGGACTTCGCCGTGAGGGCGTGTGCGAGCTCGTGCACGAGGACGGAGAGCAGCAGAAGAACCGCGTACGCGAAGGCGACGAGGTAGGCGCCTGCCCCGAGGTACGGCTGGCGGTCCTGGAGCGTGGGCCCGTACACGACGACCGTGAACGCTGCGATGACGAACCACGAGTACGCGAGGATGACGGGGACTCCGGCGATCCGGCCGAGGCGGATGCCCTCGCGGCGCCCCTCGGCCTCATGGCCGCCGCTCACGAACCGCTCTCCCCCGCCGGGCCGGGGCCGCGCTCGGCCGCGAGGGCACACCGGTCCAGAACGGCCGCGAGGTCGGCCGGCGTACGGCCCTCGAGGGTCTGCCAGTGCTCGGCGCCGAGGTCCACGGGGATGGCGAGTGCATTGGGCACCACAATGGTCGTCAGGCCCGCGGCAACGGCGGAGGCCGCCCCGGGCAGTGAGTCCTCGACGGCGATGCAGTCGGCAGGGCTGAGCGTCTCGCCCAGCGCCGCAGAGAGGAGCTCGACGCCGCGCTCGTAGGGCTCGGGGTGCGGCTTGCCCTGGGACACGGCGTCGCCCGTCACGGTCGCGGTGAACGTCCCGGCGGGAAGGTGGCCGAGGATCCGGCGGACCATGGGCGCCTCCGACATCGTCACGAGGGCGCACGGCACGCCCTCGGCGGAGAGGGCCTCGAGCATCTCGCGTGCGCCCGGCCGCCACGGGACGGCCTCGCTGAGCCGCTCGACCACTCGGGCGGTGAGCGTGTCGATGATCTCGCGCACCTCGAGCCGGACTCCTGCCTCCTGCAGGATGCCCGCCGAGGTCGGCAGCGCCTGGCCCACGAGGCGCATCGCCTGCTCGTGGGTCCACGTCCCGCCGAAGCGGTCGACCAGCTCGTGCTCGGCCTCGATCCAGTAGGGCTCCGTGTCCACGAGCGTGCCGTCCATGTCCCACAGGACTGCGCGCAGCGGGGCGTGCCCGCTCTGCGCAGAGGCAGTCGGGGCAGGCTGGATCTCGGCGGGGCCGTGGGCGGGGAGGCGCATGGGGACAAGTCTACGGTGGCTGGGCCGGCCCTCCGGCCGCTGGCGCTAGTCTGGACCGATGAACGAGTTCGACGCCGACGCCCCGGCACCGCACCCCGGTCTCTTCCCGACGCCGCAGGCCGGCGAACGGGTCACCGTGATGCTGGCCGCGTTCGAGGGCTGGAACGACGCCGGCGAGGCCGCGAGCGATGCGCTGCGGTTCCTCCGCCGGCACTTCTCTGCGCAGAAGGTCGGCGCGATCGACGCCGACGACTACTACGACTTCCAGTTCACCCGCCCCACCGTGCGCCGTTCCGGCACGGGGCGGCGGCGCATCAAGTGGCCCACCACCAAGGTCTCCACGGCGCGACTCGAGAACCTGCCCGTCGACCTCGTGTTCGTCCAGGGCACGGAGCCGTCCTACCGGTGGCGTGCCTTCACGGACGAGCTCCTCGAGTACGTCGAGGACCTCGAGGTGGACTACCTCGTGGTCATCGGGGCACTGCTGGCCGACGTCCCGCATTCGCGCCCGATCCCCGTCACGGCGACCTCCGAGGACGAGACGCTGCGCGAGCGGCTCTCGATCGAGGCCAGCCAGTACGAGGGCCCGACCGGGATCGTGGGGGTCTTCGCCGACGTCGCGGACCACCATGGGACCCCGACCGTCTCGCTCTGGGCGGCCGTCCCGCACTACGTGGCACAGGCCCCCTCGCCCAAGGCCCAGCTGGCCCTCCTGCACCGCATCGAGGAGCTCCTGCAGATCCCGCTCGACACGAACGAGCTCGCCGAGGACGCCGAGGCGTGGGAGCGGGGCGTCAACGAGCTCGCGACCGAGGACCCCGAGGTCGCGGCCTACATCCACCAGCTCGAGGAGGCCAAGGACACGGCTGACCTCCCCGAGGCCACAGGCGAGTCGATCGCCCGCGAGTTCGAGCGCTACCTCAAGCGCCGCGGCAAGGAGAACCCCGGCAGGGAGTCCTAGCGCTGGCACACCGGGGCGGTGCCGCCCCCTACAGCGCCACGCCGAGGAGCGCGTCGAGCGCGGCGGTGACCAGCCCGCCGTCGTGCGCGCTCGCCTGGCCGCCCGCAGCACTGTCGCCCGCAGCGCTGTCCTGTGCCCACTTGTCCACGGCCGCGAGGGCACGGGGAGCGTCCAGGTCGTCTGCGAGGGCCGTGCGCAGCTCGGCGAGGAGCGGCTCGCCGGAGCCGGGCAGGGCGCGCACGACGGCGGCCCGCCAGTCCGCGAGCCGGCGCACCGAGGCGTCGAGCAGGTCCTGCGTCCACTCCCAGTCGGAGCGGTAGTGGTTGGAGAGGATGGCGACGCGGATCGCCGCCGGGTCCACGCCGGCCGCGCGCAGCTTCGACACGAGCACGAGGTTCCCCCGCGACTTGCTCATCTTCTCGCCGTCGAGCCCGACCATGCCCGTGTGGGCGAAGTGCTTCGCGAGCGGGGTGTGGTCCATGCTCCACGCGTGCCCGGCGCCCATCTCATGGTGCGGGAAGGCCAGGTCCGAGCCGCCGCCCTGGACGGTGAAGGGCGCGGGCAGGAAGCGCCGCGCGATGACCGTGCACTCGATGTGCCAGCCGGGCCGCCCCGGCCCGAGGGTCCCGCCGTCCCAGTGCGGCTCGCCGAGGCGCGCCTCGCGCCACAGGATCGGGTCGAGCGGGCTGTGCTTGCCGGGGCGCTCGGGGTCGCCGCCGCGGTCGCCGAACACCTCGATCATCTCGGCCACCGTGAGGTGCGAGACGTGCCCGAGCCGCCAGGCCTCCTCCGAGTCGGCGCGGCGTGTGGCCTCGGTCACGTCGTAGTAGATGTCGCCGTCGGGCTCCCCCTCCGCGCCGGCGAGCTGGTACGCGAGGCCCGCATCGAGGAGCTTCTCGACCTCGGGGACGATCCACGGGATGGACTCGACCGCGCCGATGTAGTGGTCCGGTGCGAGCACCCGCAGCGCCTCCATGTCCGACTGGAAGAGGTCGATCTGCTGGTGCGCGAGCGTGCGCCAGTCGACGCCGGTCGCGTCCGCGCGCTCGAGCAGCGGATCGTCCACGTCGGTCGTGTTCTGCACGTACGCCACCGTGCTGCCGGCGTCGCGCCACACCCGGTTGAGCAGGTCGAACGCGACATACGTCGACGCGTGCCCCAGATGGGTGGCGTCATAGGGGGTGATCCCGCAGACGTACATGGACTGCTCGGGGGCCGCGGGGATCTCCACCGTGTCCTGCAGCCGCGAGTCGTAGAGCCTCACGGGGCCGCCGGTGCCGGGCAGCTGCGGGACAGGGGTCTGGCGCCAGGTCTTCACCCGACCAGCCTAGTGGCCCGCCGTGATGACCCCGAATCCGAGGAGCACGTACAGAAGGGCGCCCAGCCCGATCCGGTACCACACGAAGAGCTGGTAGGACCTGGATGAGATGTACCGCATGAACCACCCGATGATGACGAAGCCCACCACGAACGCGATCCCGGTCGCGAGGGCGGTCTCGGCAAGGCCGTACGGGCCCGAGCCGAACCCGTCGCGCAGGCTCTTGGCGAGCTGGTACAGGCCCGAGCCGAAGACCGCAGGGATGGCGAGCAGGAACGAGTAGCGGGCGGCCGCCTCGCGCGTGTAGCCCATGAAGAGTCCCGCAGTGATGGTGCCGCCGGAGCGGGAGACGCCCGGGATGAGGGCTAGCGCCTGGGCGAATCCGTAGATCACCCCGTGGCGCGTGCCGAGCCGGTCGAGCGTGCGGACGCGCCGGCCCAGAGCGTCGGCGGCCGCGAGGATGAGGCCGAAGACGATGAGGGTCGTGGCCGTGATCCACAGGCTGCGGAACACGGTCTCGATCTGGTCCTGGAAGAGCAGTCCGAGGACCACGATGGGCAAGCTGCCGATGATCACGAGCCAGCCCATGCGGGCGTCCGGGTCGTTCCGCGGCACGCGGCCCGTGAGGGCACCGGACCACGCCCCGACGATCCTCACGATGTCACGCCAGAAGTAGATGATCACCGCCGTCTCGGTGCCGAGCTGGGTGATCGCCGTGAATGCCGCGCCCGGGTCCTGGGCGTTCGGCAGGAACTCCCCCACGATCCGCAGGTGCGCGCTCGAGGAGATGGGCAGGAACTCGGTCAGGCCCTGGATGAGCCCGAGGAAGGCCGCTTCGAGGAAATTCACCCTCGCCACTCTAGTGGGCGGCCCGGGCGGCTAGCGCCCGCCGCCCTCCCCGCCCCCGGTGTCGTCATCGTCCTCGTCGTCCTCGTCCTCGTCACCGTCGTCCGTGTCGAGGAGGTCCAGCGGGAGGTCCTCGCCGTAGGCGTCGTACAGGGCCTCGGCGTAGACCTCGAATGCGTCGGCGATGCCGAAGTACGCCGCCTCAACGGCCGGGTCGTCGTCGGAGCGCCGCGACGCCGAGGCCACGAGGTGTTCCTCGAGAGCGGCTGTCAGCGAACTCAGGGCCACGCGCGGGTCGATGCTCATGGGGCAACGGTAATCTGAAACAACGCACCATGGGGAGATTCGCACCATGGGGAGATTCTGAGGAAGCGAGGGCCATGAAGGAACGGATCCTCACCACCACGCCGTTCACGGACCCGGTGAAGAGCGGGGTGTCACGGCAGTACGAGTACCTGGTCCTGTCCGTGGGCCCCGGCGACTCGCTCACCGACGCGCGCCAGCGTGTGCGCGAGCACTCCGAGTACGGGCGCTGGGAACTCGAGCGCTCGCGCCTGTACATGGGCGGCGGCCGCCAGTACTGGCTCCGGCGCAAGGTGATGCTCGTGGAGCGGACGGCCTAGGCCCGCGCGGTCCGGGCCTGCCTGCGGCTCAGGGCTCGAGCGGGCCGAGGAGGTCCTTGGCCACGGTCGCGTGCGCCGACTCCGGGTCGGACGGGTGGTACAGCCCTGCCAGGACGTCCCGGTAGAGGCGCTCGAGCTCGCCCCCGCGGAAGTACGCCCCTCCCCCGCCCACGCGCAGCGCGGTGTCCACCACGTCCTTCGCGGTGCTCGCCGCCCGGTGCTTGAGCCCGCTCAGGGCGCGGAACCAGCCCGCGCCGCGGTCCACGCCGGCATCGAGGTCCGCCGCCACCCGCTCGAGCTGCGGCAGCACGGCGTCGAGCGCCATGGCCGCCTCGGCGAGTTGCCAGCGGATGTCCGGGTCCTGCGCATAGGGGCGCCCGCCGCTGCGATGCGAACGACGCCGGTGCGCGGCTTCCACGGCGAGCTGCAGCGCCCGCTCGGCGAGGCCCGTGTAGACCGCAGCCAGGAGGGTCTCGAACACGGCGAACACGCCGAACACGAGGAGGTCCGGCGACGGGCCCACGGGCAGCCGGCGCACGATCCGGTCCGCCGGGGCGTGGACGCCCTCGAGCACGGTGGTGCAGGACTGGGTGGCGCGCATGCCGAGCGTGTCCCAGTCCTCGAGGTGGCGCCAGCCCGGCTGATCGCGGCGGATGAAGCCCCACACGAGGAGCGGCTCCTCGCCGGAGGTGTCCTTCCCGAACGTCCCGAGCCGGGTCCAGCGCGGGGCCAGCGAGGTGAAGACCTTGGTCCCCGTGAAGCGGTACCCGCCGTCCGGCTGCGGCACCGCGTCCGTGAGGGAGTCGAACAGGACGGCGTCGTTGCCCGCCTCGGACACGCCGAAGGCGAAGACCTCCCCCGCACCGGCCTCCTCGAGCACGAAGGCGAGCGAGTCGTCGCCGCGGTCGGCCAGGAGCCGCGCGACCCCGGTCCAGACGAGGTGCATGTTGACGGCTAGGGCCGTGGCGGGCGCCGCGGCGGCGAGGCGGCGCTGGAAGCGCACGACGTCGTCGAGCCCCGCCCCGAGGCCGCCCACCTCGCGCGGGACGAACGCCGCGAGGTACCCCACCGCCGCGAGGGCGTCGAGGTCCTCGTGCGGGAACCCGTTGCGCTCGTCGTAGCCGGCCGCGCGGGAGCGGATCGCCTCGAGGAGAGAGTCGGGGAGAGCCTCTGCGGCGTCGATGCGATGGCTCATGCCGCCCCGTCAGTATGCCGTGAGCAGGCGGCGGAGGACCCGGGTGCCGAAGCGGAGGGACTCGGCGGGGACACGCTCGTCGACCCCGTGGAACATGCCCGTGAAGTCCAGCTCCGGCGGCAGCTGCAGCGGCGCGAAGCCGTAGCCGGTGATCCCGAGGCGGCTCAGCGACTTGTTGTCCGTGCCTCCTGAGAGCGTGTACGGGAGGACTGTCGCGCCCGGGTCCTCGGCCTCGAGCGAGGCGACCATGGCGTCGACGAGAGAGCCCGAGAACGGTGTCTCGAGCGCCACGTCATGGTGGACGTAGCTGAACTCGACGCCCTCGCCTGCGAGTTCGCGGAGCTTCGCAAGGACGAGCTCGTCCTGGCCGGGGAGCGTCCGGACGTCCACGCGCGCCTCGGCCGAGCCGGGGATCACATTCTCCTTGTAGCCGGCCTTGAGCATCGTGGGGTTGGACGTGTTCTGCAGGGTCGCGCCCACGAAGCGGGCGAGGGTGCCGAGCTCCTTGAGGAGCACCTCGGGGTCGTCGGGATCGAACTCGATGCCGGTCAGCTCGGTCACGCCGTCGAGGAAGCGGCGCGTGGTGTCGGTGAGCTCGATGGGCCAGCGGTGCCCGCCGATGTTCGCGACCGCGCGGGCGAGGGTGGTCACGGCGTTGTCGGCGTTGGTCTGGGAGCCGTGGCCGGCGCGGCCGGCCGCGGTGAGGCGGAGCCACGCGAGGCCCTTCTCGGCCGTCTGGAGGAGGTACGCGCGCCGGCCGCCGATCTCTGCCGAGAAGCCGCCGACCTCGCTGATCGCCTCCCGCGCACCTTCGAAGAGCTCGGGACGGTTGTCCACGGCCCAGCGGGCGCCGTACGTCCCGCCGGCCTCCTCGTCGGCGAACATCGCGACGACGATGTCACGCCTCGGGCGGGTCCCCGTGCGCTGCATCTCACGCACCACGGACAGGATCATGGCGTCCATGTCCTTCATGTCCACGGCACCCCGGCCCCAGATGAGGCCGTCGCGGAGCTCGGCGCCGAACGGGTCGACGCTCCAGTCCTCCTTCTGGGCCGGGACCACGTCGAGGTGGCCGTGCACGACGAGGGCGGGCGCGCTCGGGTCGGTCCCCTCCATGCGGGCGACGACGGAGGCCCGGCCGGGTGCCGCCTCGAAGATCTCGGGGGCCAGGCCGGCGTCCGCGAGCAGCGCTGCGGTGTACTCCGCGGCGGCACGCTCGCCCGGGCCCGCGTTGTCGCCGTAGTTGGACGTGTCGAAGCGGATGAGGTCCTGGCAGATGCCGACGACCTCGTCCTCGGCGCGGATCTGCGCGGCGCCCGACACGTTCTGGGCGGTGCTCTCGGTCATGGGGCCTCCTCGGGTGGCGGTGTGCCCAGCCTAGTCCGGTGGGCGCGCCTCGGCGCCACTCTCGACGGGCCGGTTCCGGGCTCGGCGATTTCAGCTTCCGGTCGGAATCGTGTAGAGTCTTTCTCGCTGCCCGGGAGGGAAACACATGGTGTTGATCGCTCGGTATGCTGCCTGCGCGGGTGGCGGAATGGCAGACGCGCTAGCTTGAGGTGCTAGTGCCCGGATAGGGCGTGGGGGTTCAAGTCCCCCTCCGCGCACCACGTGAAGCCCCGGTCTTCGGACCGGGGCTTCTGTGCTTCCCGGGCGGTTCCTGGCCAGCTTTCCGGCTGCGGCAGCGTCCCGTGCTGCTCGCGCCCCGCTCCCCCGCTGCCCCCTTGGAATGGTCATCAGCACCCCCGGGATGGTGTATTGTTTTATATCGCTGCCGGGGCGGCGAACAGAAGTTCACCCTCCTCGGATGTCACCTGCGCGGGTGGCGGAATGGCAGACGCGCTAGCTTGAGGTGCTAGTGCCCGGATAGGGCGTGGGGGTTCAAGTCCCCCTCCGCGCACAGAACGGGAAGGCCCGGGAATCCACGGATTCCCGGGCCTTCCGTGTTTCCCGTTGCAGGTTCCTTGTTCCGGCGCGCTTCCAGCCGCTGCCGGCGAGGTGCTGCTCCCGCTCAGGCCAGTGAGAGCGAGTACGACACCACGAACCCTGCGGCCGTGCTGAGCGCCACGGCAGGACCGCCGTGTTCGTACGCCTCCGGCATGAGCGTGTCGGCGAGGGAGGCGATCACGGCGCCGGCGGCGAAGGCGAGCGGCAGCGAGACCGTCTCAGGGTCTGCCCCGGAAAGGGGGCCGGCCCCGAGCACCACGGCCGCGACGAGCAGCACGCCGCAGACGGCCCAGAGCCCGACGATCGCGGGGGACGACATGCGCTCCTTCATCGACGCGGCCCCGACGAGCGCCTCGGGGAGGTTGGACACGAAGATCGCGGCCAGGAGCGCGAGGCCGCCCGTCCCCTCGCCGAGGGACACGCCGAGCGCAACGTTCTCCGGCACGCCGTCGAGCGTCACGGCGGCGAGGAGGGCGAGCCCGGCCGCGCCCCGCGCCGACGCCTTCGACGCCGGGCGCTCCTGGGCCGCGGCGTCGGTGTCGAGCTTGGCGCTCCCCCGAAACTCGTCCGCCGGCGCGGTCCGCTTGCCGGGCTGCGCCCAACGGTCCAGGAGCGCGCTCAGGACGGTGAAGACGATGGCGCCGAGGAACAGCCCGAGGGCGGCCCGCCAGATGCCGCCGCGCTCGTAGGAGTCCTCGAACAGCTCGAACGCGAGGGCTGTGATGAGGGCGCCCGCCGCGAACGAGAGCAGGATGGCCAGGACGCGCTTGGGCAGTTCGAAGCGCACTCCGATGAGCGCGCCGATGATCAGGGCGCTGGACGCCACGGCGCCGAACAGCAGCGAGGTCCACATGGGGGCACCCTTACCCAGAGCCAGCGCTTCTAGGCAGGCGCGGCACTGTGGACCGGTACCGGCAGCACCGGCCACGCGACGGGCGAGACGTGGCCACGCGAGTAGCGAGAAGTGGCCGCGCGATAGGCGAGAAGTGGCCACGCGAGGGGCGGGACGTGGCCACGCGAGGGGCGGGACGTGGCCACGCGAGGGGCGGGACGTGGCCACGCGAGGGGCGGGACGTGGCCACGCGAGGAGTAGGCGCCGCGGGCTCTCAGGCGAGCCGCGCCACGCTCCCCACGAAGTGCCGCCGCCCCGACTTGCCGTTCCAGCCCACGAAGTCGCTGCGCTCCCACGCCCCGTCCCCGTCCACCGTGTCGGTGATGTTCACCGACACCGAGGCGGGCAGGAAGACGGGCGCCTCGAAGACGATCTCCCACACGAAGGAGTCGCCCTTCGCGGAGCCCACCTCGGAGAGCACCCGCGAGGCCGAGTACATGCCATGCGCGATCGACCGCCGCATGCCGAGCGCCTTCGCTGAGAGCACCGAGAGGTGGATGGGATTGAAGTCGCCCGAGACGCCCGCGTACTCGCGCCCGATGTCCACCCCGAGCCGCCACAGCGCCGTCGGCTGCGGGGGCCGGAAGTCCTCGCGCGGCGCCGGCGCGCCGGGCTTGTCGATCCCGGCCAGGAAGGTGCCCTTCGCGAGGTACGTCGAGACCCCCCGCCACACGGGCTCCCCACCCTGGGCCCGCCGCACCTCGGCGACCACCTCGACCTGGGTGCCGGCCCGGTGCCCGGACAGGTTCTCGGCCCACGCGGCGATCGCGAGCTCGTCCGCGTGCGTCACGGGCTCGCGGTACTCGACCCGGTTGCGCAGGTGGACCATGCCGAGCAGCGGCAGCGGGAAGTCCTCGCGCGCCATGACGCTCATCGCCACGGGGAACGCGAGCGTGTGCAGGTAGCCGGCCGGCACCACGTCCCGCACGGGCTCGCGCAGGAGGTGCTGGTACGCGGTGAGCCTGGCCAGGTCCGGGCGCACGACGCCGACCCGGTGCCTCGCGTCCGGCAGTCGCCGTGCGCCGTCCCTGCGCGAGATGAGCAGGCGGGCGGCTTCCGCGGCGGCGCCCGCGTAGAGCTTTGCGAGGCTCGGGACCTCGGCGAGCTCGACCGTCTCGTGAGGCCCGGAGGCCCGGGTCGCCTCCGGCAGGCGGCCGCTCATCACTGCCCCACCATGTTCTGCCCGCACACCCGCAGCACGTTCCCGGAGATGCCGCCGGCGGCGTCCGAGGCCAGGAACGCGATGGCCTCCGCGACGTCCACCGGCTGGCCGCCCTGCTGGAGCGAGTTCAGCCGGCGCGCCACTTCCCGGGTGGCGAACGGGATCCGCGCAGTCATCTCGGTCTCGATGAATCCGGGGGCCACGGCGTTGGCGGTCCCGCCCGTCGCGGCGAGCCGGGCCGCCGTCGAGCGGACCATGCCCACGACCCCGGCCTTGGACGCCGCGTAGTTCGTCTGCCCTCGGTTGCCCGCGATCCCCGAGGTGGAGGCCACCGAGACGATCCGGAATCCCTCGCCGAGCCTGCCGGAGGCCAGCAGGGCCTCGTTGATCCTCAGCTGGGAGGCGATGTTCACGGCAATGACCGAGTCCCACTTGGCCGCGTCCATGTTGGCCAGGAGCTTGTCCCGCGTGATGCCCGCGTTGTGCACGAGGATGTCCAGGCCCCCGTGGCGGTGCAGGGCGTGTTCGAGGATCCGCTCCCCCGCCTCGGGCTTCGTGATGTCCAGCTGGAGCGCCGTCCCGCGGACCTCGTTGACCACCTTCGCGAGCGCGTCCCCGGCTGCTGGCACGTCGACGCCGACCACGGTGGCGCCGTCGCGGGCGAGGGTGCGCGCGATCGCGGCGCCGATCCCGCGCGCCGCGCCCGTGACCACCGCGACCTTGCCCGCGAGCGGCCTGTCCCAGCTGGCGCCCATGACCTCTCCAGGCAGCGCACCGTCCGCAGGCAGCCCGCCCTTCGCGGTGCCGACGGTGAGGAACTGGCCGTCCACGAACGCCGAACGGCCCGAGAGCAGGAAGCGCAGTGCCCCGAGGGCGCTCGGCGCATCCGCGGGCACGCCCTCCGCGAGGAGGATCCCGTTCCCGGTCGCACCGCTGCGCAGCTCCTTCGCGAGGGAGCGGAGGATGCCCTCCACGCCCGCCCGGGCAGCAGCGAGCGCAGGTCCGTCCTGGGTCGAGGACCTGCGCGAGACCGTCACGACGCGCCCGCTCGGGGCGAGTGAGCGCAGCGCCTTCCCCGCCGTCAGGACCGGGGCCGAGAGGTCCTCCGGCCGCTCGATCCCGTCGAGGGCCAGGACGATCGCGCCGAGCCTGCCGCCCGTGGTGGGCCTAGCGCCTCCGGTGGGCGCGGTGGAAGGCGAGATGGACGACGACGGCGAGTCCCCGCCGTCGTGCGCCTCACCGGACGCGCGGCGCACCTCGATGTCCCAGCCCTTGAGTGCGGTCTCGAGGGCATCAGCGGCTTGGCCCGTGCCAATGATGAGGACGGGTCCGGGCGTCAACGGCGCGCCGGGCTCGTAGCGGCGAAGGGCCACCGGCTGCGGGAGCCCGAGCCTCTTCGCGAGGTCGCGGCCCCAGCCGCGGGAGACGAACTCTGTGTACTTGTCAGCCATGCCTGCTCCCCCTTCCCGCTCAGCGTCCCTCGAGGACGGCAGCCACGCCGAGTCCGCCCGCCGCGCACACCGAGATGAGGCCGCGCGCGGGCCGCCCGAGGTCCCCGGCCTGGGTGCGCTCGTGGAGCTGCTTGGCGAGGGTCGCGACGATGCGGCCGCCGGTCGCGGCGAAGGGGTGCCCGGCGGCGAGCGAGGACCCGTTGACGTTCAGCTTGGCGCGGTCCACCTTGCCGAACGCGCCGTCGAGCCCAAGGCGCTCGCGCCCGAACTCCTCGTCCTCCCATGCGCCGAGTGCGGCGAGGACGGTGCCGGCGAACGCCTCGTGGATCTCGAAGTAGTCGATGTCCTCGAGGGTCAGCCCCAGCCGGCCCAGCAGGCGCGGGACGGCGAAGACCGGGGCCATGAGCAGGCCGTCCTTGCCGTGCACGAAGTCCACGGCCGCGGCCTCCCCGTCCACGACCTCGGCGAGGACCGGGAGGTCCCGCTGGGCGGCCCAGTCCTCGGAGGCCAGGAGCACGGCGGCGGCGCCGTCGGTGAGCGGGGTGGAATTGCCGGCGGTCATCGTGGCCTCGGCGCCCAGGTGGCGCCCGAACACCGGGGCGAGCTTGGCCAGCTTCTCGGCGGACGTGTCGGGGCGGAGGTTCGAATCCCTCGCGAGGCCGCGGTAGGGGGTGACGAGATCGTCGAAGAACCCGCGCTCGTAGGCGGCGGCGAGGTTGCGGTGGGAGGCGAGGGCGAGCTCGTCCTGGGCCTCCCGCGTGATGCCCCACTGCTTGGTGGTGAGGGCCTGGTGCTCGCCCATCGACAGGCCCGTGCGGGGCTCCCCGGTGCCGGGGGCGCTCGGGGCGAGGTCCTTGGGCCGGATCTTCGCGACGGCCTTGAGCCGCTGCTGGAGCGTCTTGGCGCGGTGGAGCTCGAGGACGGCGCGGCGCAGGCCCTCGCTCACCACGATGGGCGCATCCGAGGCGGAGTCGACGCCGCCGGCGATCGCGGAGTCGATGCGGCCCAGCCGGATCTTGTCTGCGAGCCCGAGGACCGCCTCGAGGCCTGTGGCGCAGGCCTGCTGGAGGTCATAGGCGGGGGTCTCAGGGCTCAGGGCCGAGCCGAGCACGGCCTCCCGCGCCAGGTTGAAGTCCCGCGTGTGCTTGAGGACGGCCCCTGCTGCGACCTCGCCGATGCGCTCGTCCTGGAGGCCGAAGCGGGCCACGAGGCCGTCCAGTGCGGCGGTGAGCATGTCCAGGTTGCTCGTGTCGGTGTACGCGCCGTTGGCGCGGGCGAACGGGATGCGGTTGCCGCCGACGACGACGGCCTTGCGGGTGGTGGGCATTTGCTTCCTCCGGGTGTGACCTGAGTTACCGATACCTAGCGTACCTGATACGCTGGGTATCGTGAACCGCCTCACACCGGAGAATCCCAGCCCCCCGCCTCCCGTGGACGGCCGCGCCTCGCGCTGGGCGAACCACCGGGAAGAACGGCGTGCCGAGCTCATCCGCGCCGCGCGCCGCGCAGTGCACCGGCTCGGCCCCGACGTCCCCATGGAGGAGATCGCCGCCGCCGCAGGCACCTCGAAGTCGGTCTTCTACCGGTATTTCCGGGACAAGGCCGGGCTCCAGACCGCGATGGGCGAGCTGGTCCTCGCACAGATGCAGGCGCGCATCGCCGAGGCGGCCGCCTCCGCGGATGCGCCCTACGAGGGACTGCGCGCCATGGTCAGTGCCTACCTGGGCATGGCCGTCCGCTCGCCCCACGTGTACGAGTTCGTGACCCGGGTCCCCGCGACCGCGGGCACCGTGCCGGACGGCCCCGGCGCCTCTGGGGGCATCGGCCCGGCCGCTGGCCCCTCGGAGGCCTTCGGGAGCTTCTTCGAGGCGGTCACCGAACTGATCGAAGCGCCCATGCGCCGCCATCTCGACCCCGCCAACCGCGTCACGCTCGACTGCTGGCCGACTGCGGCCATCGGCCTCGTCCGTGCCGCGGGCGAGCGCTGGCTTGCCACGCCGGCCGGCGAGCGCGCGAGCCTCGAGACCATGTCCCAGACCATCGCCGACTGGCTCTTCACCGGCATCGCAGCCCAGGCTGCCGTGCCCGCCGGGGACCCCGCCGTCGGCCACCACACCTGATTCGAGGAGCACCATGACCGCCAACCCCGCCGATTCCCTGCCCGAGAGCCCCGAGGCCGACTTCCCCGACGCCGAGCAGTCGCCCCAGGTGGACGTCGCGGCGCTCGGCGAGATGCTGCTGGGCAGATGGGCCGACGCGCGGCGCAAGGCCCGCGAGGTCGCCGCGATGCCGGCGCTGCACAAGGTGGAGGGCCTCACCCATACCGAGCACCGCGAGCGCGTGTTCGGCCAGCTCAAAGTCCTCGTCGACGAGGGGGCCGTGCACCGCGCCTTCCCGCAGGAGTTCGGGGGGCAGGACGACCACGGGGCGAACATCGCCGGCTTCGAGGAGCTCGTCACGGCGGACCCGTCGCTGCAGATCAAGGCCGGCGTCCAATGGGGCCTCTTCGGCGCCGCCGTGCTGCACCTCGGCACCGAGGAGCACCACCGCGCGTGGCTCCCGGCGATCATGAGCCTCGAGGTGCCGGGCGCGTTCGCGATGACGGAGATCGGCCACGGCTCGGATGTCGCGAGCATCGCCACCACCGCTGCCTACGACCCCGAGGCGCAGGAGTTCGTCATCAACACCCCGTTCCGTGCGGCGTGGAAGGACTACCTCGGCAACGCCGCGAAGGACGGGCTCGCCGCCGTCGTGTTCGCGCAGCTGATCGTCAAGGGCGTCAACCACGGTGTCCACGCGTTCTACGTGCCGATCCGAGACCCCCAGACCAAGGAGTGCCTGCCCGGGATCCGGAGCGAAGACGACGGGATCAAGGGCGGCCTCAACGGGATCGACAACGGCAGGCTCGCGTTCGAGGACGTCCGTGTGCCCCGCACGAACCTGCTCGACCGCTACGGGCACGTCTCCGAGGACGGGACGTACACCTCCCCGATCGCGAGCCCGGGGCGCCGGTTCTTCACGATGCTCGGCACGCTCGTGCAGGGCCGCGTCTCCCTCGACGGCGCGGCGGTTGCGGCGTCCAAGCTCGCCCTCACCGCAGCCGTGCGGTACGCGGCGGAGCGGCGCCAGTTCAACGCGTCCTCCCCCACCGAGGAAGAGGTCCTCCTCGACTACCAGCGCCACCAGCGCCGGCTCCTCCCCCTCATCGCCGCGACCTACGCGATGGGATTCGCCCACGAGGAGCTGCTCGCGAAGTTCGACGGCGTGTTCTCCGGTGCGCAGGACACGGACGAGGACCGCCAGGACCTCGAGACCTTCGCCGCCGCGCTCAAGCCCCTCTCCACGTGGCACGCGCTCGAGACGCTCCAGGAGTGCCGCGAGGCGTGCGGCGGCTCCGGGTTCATGATCGAGAACCGGTTCGCGTCCCTCCGCGCCGACCTGGACATCTACGTCACTTTCGAGGGCGACAACAACGTGCTCCTCCAGCTGGTGGCCAAGCGGCTCCTCAACGACTACGCGAAGGAGTTCCGCACGATGAGCGTGGGTGCGCTCGCGAAGTTCGCGCTCGGCCAGGCGCGCGGCATGGCGTACAAGACCGGGCTCGGGGCAGTGGGCCAGTTCATCGCCGACTCGGGGCGGGCCCAGCGCTCCGCCCTCGCACTGCGCCACCCGGACACGCAGCGCCTGCTGCTCGCCGAGCGGGTCCAGACCATGGTCGCCCAGGCGGCGCAGGCCCTGCAGGGGGCGCACCGGCTTCCCCAGGCCGAGGCGGCCGCGCGCTTCAATGCCCATCAGGACGAGCTCATCGAGGCGGCTCGCGCCCACGCCGAGCTCCTCCAGTGGGAGGCCTTCACCGAGGCCCTCGAGGAGGTCCGCGACCCGGGGACCCGCCAGGTCCTCACATGGCTGCGGGACCTGTTCGGCCTCACGCTCATCGAGAAGCACCTCGCGTGGCACCTCATGAACGGGCGTCTGAGCATGCAGCGGGGGCGCACCATAGGCGAGTACATCAACCGCCTTCTCGCCAAGCTGCGCCCCCACGCGATCGACCTCGTCGACGCATTCGGGTACCGCGATGAGCACCTGCGCGCGACCATCGCCACAGGCATCGAGGGCCGCCGCCAGGCCGAGGCCGCCGAGTACTACCGCGAGCTGCGGGCCTCGGGCCGGGCGCCTGTCTCGGAGAAGGCCCTGTCGAAGAAGTAGGCCGGCCAGGAAGTCGGAGCCGGGCCGCCCTTCACCCGGCGCCGCAGCCAGGTCTAGCCTGAAGACGGACCCGGCCACCGGGGCCGGGCCGTCTGGCGAGGAGGAACCCAATGGGCGAAGGATGGGGCCGAAGGGGCCCGTGGGACATGCCCGAGCACCTGCGGCGCTTCGGAGTTCCCGAGCCGCTGCGCCGCTTCGTGGAGGGCGACTGGGAGACCGGGTGGATGCGCGTCGAGGAGTTCCGCGACGGGGAGACCCTCGTCGTCCGGGTCGACGCACCCGGCATCGACCCCGAGAACGACGTCGAGGTGACGGTCCAGGAGGGAACACTCAGCATCCGGACCGAGCGCCGGGAGAGCCCCGAGGACAGCCTCAAGGACGGGTACCGCAGCGAGTTCCGCTATGGCCAGTTCTCACGGACCGTCGAGCTGCCGCGCGGCGCCCGCAGCGAGGACGTGAAGGCCTCCTACCGGGACGGCGTGCTCGAGGTCCGCGTCCCGATCGCCCCCGAGGCGGGGCCGGAACCCACGCGCGTCACGGTCAACCGCAGCTGACAGCGCCAGGCCCCGCACGGCGGGCACGACGACGGCGACGTCCCACCGCGGCGGGAGGTCGCCGTCGTCGTGCCTTGCCTAGAGGACGCTCCGGTACACGTCCAGCGTCGTGTCCGCGATGCTCTCCCACGAGAAGTGCTGCTCGGCGCGGGTGCGGCCCGCCTCGCCCATCTGCCGCGCACGGGCCGGGTCCGAGACCACCTCGGTGAGGGCGGCGGCGAAGTCGGTGACGAACTTCTCCGGGTCCAACGGCGTGCCGGTGCCGTCGGTGACCTGCTCGATCGGGACGAGGAGCCCCGTGGTGCCGTGGTCCACGACCTCGGGGATGCCGCCCGTGGCCGTCGCGACGACGGCGGCCCCGCACGCCATCGCCTCGAGGTTCACGATGCCGAGGGGCTCGTAGATGCTCGGGCACGCGAACGCGGTGGCATGCGAGAGGACCTGGATGAGCTCGTCCCGCGGGAGCATGCGCTCGATCAGCACCACGCCCTCCCGCTCGGCGCGGAGCCCGTCGATGAGCTCAGCCGTCTCCGCCGCGAGCTCGGGCGTGTCCGCCGCGCCGAGGCACAGGACGAGCTGGACGTCCGCGGGAAGCTTCGCCGCAGCGCGCAGGAGGTAGGGGACGCCCTTCTGCCGCGTGTTGCGGCCCACGAAGACCACCGAGGGCTTCTCGGGGTCGATCCCGAGCCCTCGGATATGGTCCGTCGACTCGTCGCGGGACCAGCGGGACACATCGATCCCGTTGTGGACCACCTGGACCTTCGCTGGGTCCACGTCCGGGTAGCAGCGCAGGATGTCCTCGCGCATGCCGTTCGACACGGCGATGATGGCGTCCGCGGCCTCGTACGCCGTCTTCTCGACCCACGAGGAGACCCGGTAGCCTCCAGCGAGCTGCTCGGCCTTCCACGGGCGCAGGGGCTCGAGGCTGTGCGCGCTCACCACGTGCGGGATGCCGTGGAGGAGCTTCGCAAGGTGGCCGGCCATGTTGGCGTACCACGTGTGCGAGTGCACGAGATCGGCCCCCGCCACGTCCGGGACGATCCCGAGGTCTACCCCGAGCGTCTGGATCGCGGCGTTCGCGCCCGCGAGGTGCTCGGGCACGGGATACGAGGACACCCGGGCGCCGTCCACCACCGGTTCGCGCTCGGCGCCGAACGCGTGCACGTGCAGATCGACCCTGCGGGCCAGGACCCGGCTCAGCTCTGCCACGTGCACGCCTGCCCCGCCGTAGATCTCCGGGGGGAATTCCTTGGTCACAATGTCGATTCGCACGGCTTCAACGTAGTCGGTGATTGCAGCGTGATCTAGTGTGAAGACGTCCGGGCCCCGCAGCCGCGGGACGCGGGTTACACGAGCATGAACGAGAAATGACGGGGGTTGCACCGTGGCGCCGAAGAAAGTCCTGGCGATTGTGCTGGCCGGTGGCGAGGGGAAGCGGCTCATGCCCCTCACCGCGGACAGGGCGAAGCCCGCTGTTCCATTCGCCGGCGGCTACCGGCTCATCGATTTCGCACTCTCCAACCTGGTCAACTCCGGGTACCGGCACATCGTTGTGCTGACCCAGTACAAGTCCCACAGCCTCGACCGGCACATCTCCGAGACGTGGCGGCTCTCCACGCTCCTGCAGAACTACGTGGCATCGGTGCCCGCCCAGCAGCGAGTCGGCAAGAGCTGGTTCCTCGGCAGCGCCAACGCCATCTACCAGTCGCTCAACCTCATCCACGACGACCAGCCCGACATCGTCGTCGTGGTCGGCGCGGACCACGTGTACCGCATGGACTTCGACCAGATGGTCGAGGCGCACATTGCCTCGGGCGCGAAGGCCACCGTCGCCGCCGTGCGCCAGCCGCTCAGCATGGCCAACCAGTTCGGCGTCATCGAGACCGACGACGCCGACCCGGGCCGGATCGGCGCGTTCGTCGAGAAGCCAGCGAGCACGCCCGGACTCCCTGACGACCCCGACTCGTTCCTCGCCTCCATGGGCAACTACGTGTTCGACGCCGATGCGCTCGTCGAGGCTCTCCGGAGGGATGCCGAGCGGCTGGACACGAAGCACGACATGGGCGGAGACATCATCCCCGACTTCGTCGAGCGCGGCGAGGCCGGCGTCTACGACTTCACGAAGAACGAGATCCCCGGCGCCACCGAGCGGGACCGCACGTACTGGCGGGACGTGGGCACGCTCGACTCGTTCTACGACGCCCACATGGACCTCATCTCCCCGCTGCCCGTCTTCAACCTCTACAACTCGCAGTGGCCCATCTTCACCCGCCAGAGCGTCTCCCCGCCGGCGAAGTTCGTCCGCGGCGAGGGCGGGACCGTCGGCAGCGCCCTGGACTCCATCGTCGCGAGCGGCGTCGTGGTGAGCGGCGGGATCGTCGAGGGGTCCGTGCTCTCCCACGACGTGCGCGTCGACAGCACCGCGCGGGTCATGGACTCGGTGCTCATGGACTCGGTCGTGGTCGGCGCCGGCGCAATCATCCACCGCGCCATCCTGGACAAGAACGTGGTGGTCCCGCTGGGGACCACCATCGGCGTGGACCACAAGCTGGACCGGGCGCGCGGGTTCACGGTCACCGAGTCCGGCATCACGGTGCTCGCGAAGGGCCAGGAGGTCCCGGAGCCCGACGCCGACGAGCGTCGCCTTGCCGCGGCGTGGGCCGCGAAGATCCCGGCCGCGCTCGACGCCGCTGCAGCCGAGGTTCCCGAGGCCGTCGAGCTGCTCCAGGAGTCCCTCGCCACGGGCGCCGCGCGGGTCGCGGCCGAGGGGGACACGCCGTCGTCCGAATCCAGGACCGCGCCGCCCTCCGCGACGGACAGCGCCAGGGCGGACGGGGCGGCGCGGGGCGGAGCCACCACGGACGACCCGGCACGCGAGGACCGTCAGGCAGCCGACCGCTGAGCCACGGGCGGGGGCAGCCTGCGCCGCCCCTGCCCCGGCAGATTCCGGGGCAGCGCGCGCCGTGCCGCCCCCGGTAGAATGGGAGGCCATGAGCTCCCCCGACCTTCCCGCCGAACTCAGCCCTGAGGAAATCCAGGCCGCCCTCAAGGTCCTCGGCACCATCCACACGTACGACGAGGAGCACCCCGACTACGTCGCGGTGCGGCGCGCCACCGGCAAGATGTTCAAGGCCCACCGGCGGTTCACGCGCACCCAGAAGCGGGACGCGGTCTCCGCGGCAGACAAGGCCGTCATCGCGCAGACCGCCACCGCGGCGCCGGACCGGATCGACGACGAGACGAAGGGCAACAAGCTCAAGCCCTCCACGACCGGGAAGGTCGCCGGGCACCTGATCCGCTCGCGCCCGTGCTACATCTGCAAGCAGCACTACACCCAGGTCGACGCGTTCTACCACCAGCTCTGCCCCGAGTGCGCCGCGATGAGCCACGCCAAGCGGGATGCCCGCACCGACCTCACGGGGCGGCGGGCCCTTCTCACGGGCGGGCGGGCCAAGATCGGCATGTACATCGCGCTGCGGCTCCTGCGGGACGGCGCCCACACCACCATCACCACCCGGTTCCCCAGGGACGCGGCGCGGCGGTTCGCGGCGATGGAGGACTCGGCCGAATGGCTCGACCGGCTCACGATCGTGGGGATCGACCTGCGCGACCCGTCCCAGGTCATCGCGCTCACGGACGCCCTCGACGCCGAGGGTCCGCTCGACATCATCATCAACAACGCAGCGCAGACGGTACGGCGGTCAGGCAACGCCTACAAGCCGCTCGTCGACGCGGAGGACGAGCCGCTGCCCGCCGAGCTGCTCTCCGGCCAGGGCGGGCCGAAGCTGCTCACGTTCGGCCACGCGCATGACAAGCACCCGCTCTCGATCGCTGGCTCGGTGACCGAGCACCCCGTCCTCGCGGGCGACGCAGTGACCGCGCTTGCGCTCTCGACCGGCTCTGCCTCGCTCGAGCGGATCGAGGCCGGGACCGCGATCGACGCCGGCGGGCTCGTCCCCGACCTCGCGACCATCAATTCCTGGACGCAGGTCGTGGACCAGGTGGACCCGCTCGAGATGCTCGAGGTGCAGCTGTGCAACGTCACGGCTCCCTTCCTGCTCGTGAGCCGGCTGCGTGCCGCCATGCGGCGTTCGACGGCGCGGCGCAAGTACGTGGTCAACGTCTCCGCGATGGAGGGGCAGTTCGGGCGCAAGTACAAGGGCGCCGGGCACCCGCACACAAACATGGCCAAGGCGTCGCTGAACATGATGACGCGGACGAGCGCCGGGGAGATGTTCGAGACCGACCGGATCCTCATGACCGCGGTCGACACGGGATGGATCACGGACGAGCGGCCCCATTACACGAAGGTGCGCCTCGCTGACGAGGGCTTCCATGCGCCGCTCGACCTCGTGGACGGTGCCGCGCGCGTGTACGACCCGATCGTCATGGGTGAGGCCGGGACCGACCAGTACGGGGTGTTCCTCAAGGACTACAAGCCCTCCCCCTGGTGACCTGACGCCCGCCACTTGGTGCGGGGTCCCGTCCCGCCTGATACGGGGTCCCGTCCGGCCTGATATGGGGTCCCGTCCCCTCCCATACGGGGTCCCGTCCCCTCCCATACAGGGTCCCGTCCTATGCTGCCCGTCGTTGGATCATGAGCGCCCGCAGCTCCCTGCGGGGTCGTGCGAAGTCGTCCACCAGGTCTGCCGCGGTCACCCTGATCGTCGCCCAGCCCCGCCGGCCGAATCGCGCATCCCGCCAGTCATCCTTCAGGGCCTGCTCAGGACTCGCGTGGTGCTCGCCCTCATACTGAAGGGCGATGCGGAGGTCCCGATATCCCTGATCTGCGCTCGGCGAACAAGGATCATCCGGGTCGAGGACGATCTGCAGCTCGGGCTCGGGGAAGCCATGGGCTATGAGACTCAGCCGCAGCAGGGTCTCGGGCACAGAGTCCGAACCAACGCGCATGTCGGCAAGAGCGTCCTTGCAGCGTCCGACCCCTTTGACCTTCCGGTGAGAACGGAGCAGCTCCAGCAGCTGGCCCTTTGTTGCGTATGGCTCCGAACGTGCTTCGAACTCAGGACGGGGAATGCGGATGAGCTGGTCGCCGAGAGCAATGAGCGCCGCGGGCGAGAGTTCTCTCGCAAGATCCAACCATGTCCGGGCCGGGCTGGACAGCCTGCGTCCCTCGGACACAACGACTTCGCCAGGCAGGATCCGGACGCGATGTCCCACGACATCCGGCCTCCGAACCCGTGGAAGGTGGGTCGGCTTGCTGAGGTGGACTTTCGAGTGCTCATCGACCCACGGTGGGAGCCAGAAGCCGTACAAATGGGCTGCCGTGCGGTGTGAGCCCCAAGCGTCCGGCTGGATGCTCAGGTGAGTCCCGAGACGCTGGCCGAGGTCGAGCCCGGAGGTGTCGACCGGCTCGTAGATGCCCCGGCTGGTCTGCCGGACATCCTCGAGCCGCAGCTGGCGGACGTCGATGCCGAGCGCCCTCGCCTCTTCCGATGTGAAGCTCCGCTGCAGGAGGAGCTGCCGATCCGATCCATCTGACATGGGCCCATGGTGGCACGAACCGCCGGATCGCTTCCGAAGTTATCCACAGGCGGGGGACGGGACCCCACAACGCATGGGACGCGACCCCACAACCAACGGGACGGGACCCCATAACCGACGGGACGGGACCCCACAGCGGGGGCGGGTCAGGCGAGGCGCGTGGTCTCCACCGAGACCTCCAGGTGCGAGCCGCCTCCGCCCGAGAGGATCCCCTTCAGCGGCGGCACATCCCGGTAGTCCCGCCCGCGCGCCACGGTCACGTGGAAGTCGCCGGCCGGCTTGTGGTTGGTCGGATCCCAGCTGCGCCATTCGCCGTCCCACCACTCGAGCCACGCGTGGGACTGCCCGGCAACGGCCTCCCCGATGGCCGCCGAGGACCGCGGGTGGAGGTAGCCGGAGATGTACCTGGCAGGGATCCCGAGGCTGCGCAGCGAACCGATCGCGAGGTGTGCGAGGTCCTGGCACACGCCCTCGCGCTGCTTCCAGGCCTGCTCCGCGTTCGTGGTGACCGCTGTGCTCCCCGGCACGTACCGCATCTCGCTGCGCATCCACTCGAACACGGCATGGGCGGCGGCGTTCGGGTCCAGCCCATCGGCGATCTTCGGGACGAGGCCCAGCACCTCCGGACCGGGGCCGGACAGGCGGGACTGCGGGAGCCAGTCGCTGAACTGGTCCTCGACCTCGGGGCTGCGCAGCGCTTCCCACGGGACGATCTCGCCCTCGGCAGGCACCCGCTCGACTCGGTGGACCTCGACCGTCGTGGTCGAGACGACCTCGAGGAACTCGTGCGGGATCTGCATGTCGAAAGCGGTGACCCGCGTGCCCCAGTAGTCCTTGTAGGAGCTCACGGCGGCCTGTGACGGGGAGACCCGCACGTGCGATTCGAGCACCACCTGCTGGGGCTCGGTCAGCGGGGTCATGCGCGCCTCGTTGTAGCTGAGCGTGACCCGGCGGTTGTACCGGTACGCGGTACGGTGGACGATTCCCAGACGGGTCATGACACCTCTCCGACCCAGGCCTCTTCGTCGGCCTGATTGAAGTACTTGCGGGAGATCGCGTCGGAGGCCTGGGCCACGGCCTTCTGCACGCGCTCCATGTGCTCGGGCAGCTCGACCATGAGGTCGTCCGTCCGGTGGAACTCGAGGAACGTGCGCGCCTGCCCGACGATCCGCCGCGCGTCGTTGATGAACCCCACGCGCTGGTCCGAGGGATCGAGCTTCTCGAGCGCCCGGTCCGCATCGCGGAGGGCGTAGACGATCGAGCGGGGGAAGAGCCGGTCCATGAGGAGGAACTCGGCCGCGTGCCGGTCGTCGAACGCCGCCCGCCGCGTGCGCAGGAAGGACTCGTAGGCCCCCGCGCAGCGCAGCATGTTGACCCAGGACATCCCGGCCGTGTGCACCTCGCGCGTCGAGAGCATGCGCGCGGTCATGTCCGCCCGCTCGAGCGAGCGGCCGAGGACCATGAACTGCCAGCCCTCGTCGTGGCTCATGGTCGTGTCGGCGTGGCCGCGGACCATCGCGGTCCGCTCGAGGACCCAGTTGCAGAAGCGGTACGTGCCCACCACGTCCCTGCGGTGCTGGCCCAGGCCGTAGTACGTGGTGTTGAGGCACTCCCACAGGCTCGAGGACACGGTCTCCCGCGCCCGTCTGGCATTCTCGCGGGCGGCGGCGAGGGACCCTGCGATGCTGGTCGCGTGGGAGCGATCGTACGCGAGCGCGTGGAGGAGGTCGTTGAGGCCGAACTCGTCCTTGTCAGGACGGGAGCCCATGACGCCGAGGAGCTCCTGGGCGACCTCGTGCTGCTCCTCGGGCGGGATGTGGTTGAGCCGCTCGAGGTGCACGTCGAGGATCCTCGCGGTCCCGTCGGCGCGCTCGACGTAGCGGCCGATCCAGAACAGGGATTCAGCGATGCGGCTGAGCATCTCGGCCTCCTCGGGAAGTGTGGTCGGGGTAGGGCGGACGACGGCGGGATCCCGCCACGGCGGGCACGCTCACTGCTGCTGCTCTGTCTGCTCGGCCTGGCGGTCCCGCCAGCTGCTCTCGACCGGCCAGACGCTCGTGCGCTCCCGGATGCTGATGGAGTGCCGCGGCTCCGCCTCGATCGGGACGTCCGAGGACTGGGCGAGCACCCACGTGTCCTTCGAGCCGCCCCCCTGGCTCGAGTTGACGATGAGCGAGCCCTCCTTGAGCGCAACGCGCGTGAGTCCGCCGGGGAGCACCCAGACGTTCTCGCCGTCGTTCACCGCGAAGGGGCGCAGGTCCACGTGGCGGGGGCCGAACCGATCCCCGGAGAGCGTGGGGACGGTCGAGAGCTGGAGGACGGGCTGGGCGATCCACCCGCGCGGATCGGCGAGCACGCGGCCGCGCAGCGTCTCGAGCTCCTCGTGCGTGGCGTCCGGCCCGATCACGAGTCCCTTGCCGCCGGAGCCGTCCACGGGCTTGACGACGAGCTCGTCGAGCCGGTCCATGACCTCCTCGCGCGCATCGGGCTCCTCGAGCCTGAACGTGTCGACGTTGGCGATGATCGGCTCTTCGCCGAGGTAGTAGCGGATGAGGTCCGGCACGTACGAGTAGACGAGCTTGTCGTCGGCGACCCCGTTGCCCACTGCGTTCGCGATCGTGACCCCTCCGGCGCGCGCGGCGTTGACCAGCCCCGGGCATCCCAGCATCGAGTCCGACCGGAACTGGAGCGGGTCGAGGAAGTCGTCGTCGATCCGCTTGTAGATCACGTCCACGCGCTGCTCGCCCGCGGTGGTGCGCATGTAGACGCGGTTGCCGCGGCAGATGAGGTCGCGGCCCTCGACGAGTTCGACGCCCATGAGGCCGGCCAGGAGCGTGTGCTCGAAGTAGGCGGAGTTGAACACGCCGGGGGTGAGGACGACGACGGTCGGGTCGTCCACGCCGGCCGGCGCGGTCTTGCGCAGTGCTGAGAGGAGCCGGCGCGGGTACTCCTCGACGGGGCGGATGGGCTGCTGGCTGAACGCTTCGGGCAGGCCCTTGGCCATGGCCCGCCGGTTCTCGAGGACGTAGCTGACCCCCGAGGGGACGCGGACGTTGTCCTCGAGCACACGGAATGTGCCGGCGGAGTCGCGCACGACGTCGATCCCGGAGATGTGCACCCGGACTCCCCCGGCGGGCTCGAATCCGTGGACCTGGCGGTGGAAGTGCTGGCTCGTCGTGACGAGCCGGCGCGGGATGACACCGTCGGCCACGACCGCCATGCGGCCGTAGACGTCGTTGAGGAAGGCCTCGAGGGCGCGCACGCGCTGCGCGACGCCCCGCTCGAGGACGTCCCACTCCGCGGCCGGGATGATGCGGGGCACGATGTCGAGCGGGAAAGGCCGCTCCTCCCCCGCGTAGTCGAACGTGACTCCGCGGTCGAGGAACGTGCGCGCCATGGAGTCCGCCCGTGAGCTCACGTCCGTGAGGCTCAGCCCCTCGAGGGCGCCCGCGAGCTGGCGGTAGCTCGGGCGCGCTGACTGGTCCGGGGCGAACATCTCGTCGTAGGCGCCGGTGCGGGCGGCGGCCACGGAGTAGTCCTCGAAGAGATCCGACATAGGGGACAGCTTTTCACCTCTTGCCCGATCGCGCACAACGGGCCGCGCCCGGACCGCCAGCACTGCCGGCCCGGCATGGTTGAATGGCGCACGTGCCGACAGTGAACCAGAACACGCCCAATCTGACGCGCGACGAGGCTGCTGAGCGGGGCAGGCTCGTCGAGGTGGAGTCGTACCACGTGGCTCTGGACCTCCGCGGGGCCGAGGACCCCAGCGCGACCTCCTTCCGCTCGTCCTCCGTCATCGAGTTCACGGCCACGCCCGGCGCCGCCACCTGGGTCGACTTCCTCGGGGAAGCGGTCATGGAGGTGCGGCTCAATGGCCGGATCCTCGATGAGGCCATGGTCCATGACGGAGCACGGATCCGCCTCGCGGGCCTCGCGGAGCGCAACCGCGTCGAGATCACTGCCCGTGCGCTCTACAGCACTTCGGGCGAGGGGCTGCACCGCTTCACCGATCCTGCGGACGGGCGCACCTACCTGTACACCCAGTGCGAGCCGGCGGACGCGCGCCGCTTCTTCCCGTGCTTCGAACAGCCGGACCTCAAGGCCCGCATCTCCTTCACGGTCCTCGCGCCTCAGGGGTGGCACGTGAGCGCCAACGGCGCTGCCGTCTCGGAGGACCCGGTCTCGACCGAAGACGGCCTTCCGGCCGGGGTCCGCTGGGAGTTCGCGCCGACCCCTCCGATGTCCTCGTACCTCGCCGCTGTCATCGCCGGGCCCTACCACCGTGTGGTGGACGCGTGGACCTCGCCCGACGGCGGCCGCTCCGTCCCGCTCGCGGCGTACTGCCGCGCGTCGCTCGCCGAGCACTTCGACGCCGAGCGGATCTTCGCCCTCACCAAGGCGGGCCTGGACTTCTTCGACCGGACCTTCGGGGAGGCGGGCGGCGGCGTCGCCTACCCGTGGGGCAAGTACGAGCAGACGTTCGTGCCCGAGTACAACCTCGGGGCGATGGAGAATCCGGGCCTCGTGACCTTCACGGAGCAGTACGTGTTCACCTCCCGCGCGGCGGACAGCCAGTACGAGGGCCGCGCCAACACGCTCATGCACGAGATGGCGCACATGTGGTTCGGGGACCTCGTGACGATGCGCTGGTGGGACGACCTCTGGCTCAAGGAGTCATTCGCCGACTTCATGGGGACGTTCGCCGTGGACCGGGCCACGGACTGGAACACGGCGTGGGTCAACTTCGCGAACCGCCGCAAGGCGTGGGCCTACCTGCAGGACCAGCTCCCCACGACCCACCCGGTGATCGCGGACATCGCCGACCTCGAGGCAGCCGAGCAGAACTTCGACGGCATCACCTATGCGAAGGGCGCCTCGGTCCTCAAGCAGCTGGTCGCCTACGTTGGCGAGGAGGCCTTCTTCGCCGCCGCCCGGGAGTACTTCCGGGACAACGCCTACGGCAACGCGGCCCTGGCGGACCTGCTGCGCGCGCTCGAGGCCGCCCAAGAGCCCGGCCAGCGCCGCGATCTCGGGGCGTGGGCCGCGGCCTGGCTCTGCACGTCCGGGCTCAGCGTGCTCGAGCCCGTCGTGGAGTCGGAGGGCGGCCGGCTCACCCGCGTGGCCGTCCGGCAGACGGCGGTGGACCCGGTGACGGGACGCGCGGCCCTGCGCCCGCACCGGCTCCGGGTGGGCCTGTTCTCGCACGACGGCGACGGCCGGCTCGTGCGCACGGCCTCGGCCGATGTGGAGGTGGACGGAGAGCTCACGGAGGTGCCCGGGCTGGCCGGCAGGGCGGCCCCCGAGCTCGTGCTCGTCAACGACGAGGACCTCACGTACGCCAAGGTGCGGCTCGATACCGCCTCGGAGCGCACGGTCCGGGAGGGTCTGGGGGACATCGCGGACCCGCTCGCGCGGGCACTCTGCTGGACGGCGCTGTGGCACGCCGCGCGGGACGGGGAGACACCCGCGGAACGGTACGTGGACGCCGTCGAGCGCTTCGCCACGGCCGAGACGACCGTGGGCGTCCAGCTCGCCGTGCTGGACAACGCCCGCACCGCGATCGAGCGCTACACGCACGGCGAGGCGCGGGCCAGCCTGCGCTCGCGGTACCTCGCCGCGGTCGTGCGCGAACTGCGTGCCGCCGCGCCCGGCTCGGACCAGCAGCTCGCGTGGGCGCGCGCGCTCGCGGCGGGGAGCCGCTACGGCGGCGGCCAGCTCGGGCTAGTGCGCGGCCTGCTCGAAGGGACGGAGACCGTGCGGGGGCTCGCGGTGGACCAGGACCTGCGGTGGTCGCTGCTCCAGGCCCTCGCCGCGCAGGGCCAGGCAGACGCGGCGGAGCTCGACGCCGAGCTGGGGCGGGACCGCACGGCGAAGGGGCGCGTGGGCCACACCGTGGCACTGGCCGCCCGGCCCCGGGCCGAGGCCAAGCGTGCAGCCTGGGAGTCGGCCGTGGGCGACGAGTCCCTCTCGAACGAGCTGCTCGGCGCCACCGTGGAAGGGTTCATGTGCGGCCTCGAGGCCCTCCGCCAGCCGTACACCGAGCGCTATTTCGCCCTCCTGAGGGACGTGTGGTCTGAGCGCTCCCAGGAGCTCGCGACCCGGATCGTCACCGGGCTCTACCCCGCGGACGCCACCCTCGCGTGGGACCAGGCGCCGGAGGAGAACCCGGTGCTCGTGCGCACCGACGAATGGCTCGCGGACAACGCCGACGTCCCCGCTGCCCTGCGCCGCCTCGTCGTCGAGGCCCGCGACCACCTGCACCGGGCGCTACGCGCCCAGGACCGTTCGCGGGCAGGCTAGGCCGCGCCGGTCACGCGAGTCCGAGCACCGCGAACGCGGCCGCGACGCCAGCCCCCGCCGGCGGGGGCACCACATGGTCGGCGAGGGCCAGGAGTTGCGGCCCGGCGCCGTCGACGGCGACGGCGGTACCCGCGTAGGCGAGCATCTCGAGGTCGTTCGCGCCGTCGCCGATCGCGACCGTGTCGGCGGCGCTCAGCCCGAGATGGCGCACGACGGCCTCGACGCCGACGGCCTTCGTGATGTGCCCGAGGTACAGCTCGCCGGCGTGGCGGCCCTCGTCCGCGATCGAGTTCTCGACGACGGCGACTCCCCCGCCGATCTCCGCAGCCGCCACGGCGACGGGGACGGGGCACTCGAAGACCGAGACCTTCGCGAACGCGACGCCGTGCAGGTTCCGGGGTGTCTCGAGCGCGCCGAGGATCGCTGCCGAGCCGTCCACGCCCCGTGCGTCGGCCGGGCGGAAGTGGGCGCGCACGATCTCCGTGAGGCGCGGCAGCGCGGACTCGGGGGCGTACAGGGCCTCCTGCGCCTCGAGCACGTACACAGCGCGGTGCGCCTCGAGGACCTCGACGGTGCGCGAGCCCAGCGTCGCCGGGAAGCGGCGGTCGCAGACGACGTCGACGCCGACCCTCACGTACGCTCCGGCGCTCGCCACGACGCCGTCGAAGCCCGCCGCGAGGATGCTCTCCGGCAGCATCGACACGGGGCGCCCGGTGCACAGGAACACGCGGTGGCCGGCCTCCCGGGCGGCGCGCACGGCCTGCACGTGCTCCTCGGGGACCAGGCCGCGGTCCGCGTACGTGCCGTCGACGTCGATGAAGACGGCGCGCGGCCCCGGGCGCGCGGGGGCGCTGGCTTGCGCGGACGCGCGGAGTGGGAGGTCCTGGGGCTGGCTGTCCGTCGTCATGGTCTCGGATCCTACGGGACGCGGTGCGTCCAGGCGCGCGTGGCGAACTTCGCCCCCGCGAGCTCCCGCGCGGTGTCGAGGGAGTCCGCGGAGAGCTCGACCCGCCGGGCGCTGTAGCGGGCCGCGAACGTGTCCAGGAGGGCGTCGATGATCTGCCCGCGCGCGAGGCCGGTCTGCCGCTTGAGCGGGTCGACGCGCTTGACGGCGCTCGCGATGCCCTTGTCCGAGATCTTCTCCCTGCCGATCCGCAGGACCTCGGTCATCTTCACCGCGTCGATGTCATAGCTCATGGTCACGTGGTGGAGCATGCCGCCGTTGGCAAGCCGCTTCTGGGCGGCGCCGCCGATCTTCCCGGCGTCCGTCGCGATGTCGTTGAGCGGCTTGTAGAACGCCTCCACGCCGATCGAGGTGAGGGCCTCCATGACCCACGCGTCGAGGAAGGGGTACGAGTCCGCGTACGAGAGGCCGTCCACGAGCGAGGCGGGGAGGTAGAGCGAGTACGTGATGCAGTTGCCCGCCTCCATGAACATCGCGCCGCCGCCCGAGATGCGCCGCACCACGGTCACGCCGTGGCGCACGGCCCCGTCCTGATCCACCTCGTTGCGGTACGACTGGAAGCTGCCGATGACCACCGAGCGCTCGTCCCAGTCCCACAGGCGGAGGGTCGGGTTGCGCCGGCCGTCCCCCACCTCACGTGTGAGGACCTCGTCCAGTGCCACCTGCTCCGTGATCGGCAGCCTGCTCGGCCCGATCACCTCCCACTCGTGGTCCGCCCACGTCGTCGCATGCCCCAGTGCGCGCCGCACCGCGACGGCAACGGCATCGGCGCTGAACCCGAAGAGGACGGCGGTGGGCCCGACGGCGTCCGCCACCGCCGCGCTGATCGTCGCGTTCGGCGCGTCCACGGCGAGGCCGACGAGGGCCGCGTTGATGTCCTCGAGCGCCTCGTCCGGCTCAAGGAAGAAGTCGCCGCTGACGCTCGCCGCGACGATCCCGTGCCCGTCCGTCCTCAGGTCGGCGACCACGAGCTTGCCGCCGGGGACCTTGTACTCGCCGTGATGCTCAGCCACGCGACCAGCGTAGTCCGGCCCGGGCTCCCAGAGCCCGGAAAGCGCAGAAGGCGCCGCCCCGGAACGGGACGGCGCCTTCGTGGCGACGGGGCTGGGTCAGCCCTTCTTGCCGAAGTTCTTGAAGCGCGCGTTGAAGCGCTCGACGCGGCCGGCCGAGTCCATGATGCGCTGCTTGCCCGTGTAGAACGGGTGCGACTCCGAGGAGATCTCGACGTCGATGACGGGGTACGTGTTGCCATCCTCCCACTCGATGGTCTTGTCGGAGGAGACCGTGGAGCGGGTGAGGAACTTGGTACCGGAGGCGAGGTCGTTGAACACGACAGCCTCGTACTTCGGGTGGATCTCAGACTTCACAATGGGACCTTTCTGATGCCTCTGGATTTTGCCAGGGGCAGGTGTGAATCCCCCGATCGGGGGCCAGCAGTCAATGCTACCAGTTCAGCGCGGTCGGCAGTTCAGCGCTAGTCAGTTCAGCGCGGCCGCAGCTCCCAGAAGACCACCGCGCTCGCGGCCGCGACGTTGAGCGAGTCGACGCCGGCGCGCATCGGGATCTTCACGGCGAGGTCGACGGCGGCAAGCGTCTCGGGGGCGATGCCCGCGCCCTCCGTGCCCAGCACGAGGGCGAGGCGGTCGATCCCCCTCGCGCGCTCGCCCAGCTCGTCGAGGCCGATCGAGTTCGTCCCAAGCTAGTCACCACGGGGGACGCGGCCGGCAGGTGAAGTCGTCTCGTCTGTCGGATCGGAAGCGGCGAATGAGGGATCCTTGAATGCGGACACGCCCAAACCGAAGGACAGCCCGGTCGCCCTCAATGAAGAGGACGGATGGTCTGGGATGCGTAGCCGAGGCCTCGACGTCGAGCCCAACATGTACAGCTGCCAACCTCATCATGCGAATTGGTCTGATCACTCCAAGTTGAGTGTTCCATCGTGGAAGGCCTTGAGCGTGTACTTGGCACTGGACGCATGCAGGCCTGGTTCGCTGGCCAGCTGCTCAAGCGCCGCCACTCCGATCTCCGGATTCCAGTAAAGGCAGGCGGTTGAGGCCAGCAGCCTGACTCCCTGAGAGTCGTGGGAGAGCAGGCCTTCCATGCCGCTTCGGCCTTCAGGTGAACGACGCAATTCCTTGTCCATGAGGTCGAGTTGGCTGAACAGTCTGTTGGCCTTCCTCGCGTTGTGACCTATGAGGTCTCCCCAAAGCTTCGCCTTCTCTTCGAATTCATTCAGTAGTGCGAGTGTTTCCATCTCTTCGTATCTCATTCACAAGATTCCTTGCTCGATCTTCCTCGTTATATCCATTCCGAAGTTGTATTGATCCGCGAAGGACTGCCCGCTGAGCCAGTCCCGCACCCTCAGTGAATCGCCCCGGGTTTAGTGGAGGGTGAGTTCTCCCAGCGCCGGCTGACGCTGGGGGTTGATCTCACGGTAGTACTGGTTCTCCTTCTCGGTGGGTGTGAGGTATCCGATCGAGGAGTGCAGCCGGTTCTCGTTGAACCAGTGCACCCAGGACAGGGTGGCCAGTTCCAGATCGTCGGCGCTGCGGAACGGACCGTCGATCTTCACGCATTCGGCCTTGTACAGGCCCACGACGGTCTCGGCCAGTGCGTTGTCGTAGCTGTCGCCGACCGTCCCGATCGATGCGACCGCGCCGACCTGCGCGAGCCGCTCGGTGTAGCGCAGGGCGGTGTACTGCGACCCCGCATCGGAGTGCTGGATGACGCCGGTGACGTCCTCACCGGCCCGATCGCGGACCCAGAGCGCCATCTCCAGCGCGTCCAGGGGCAGGTCGGTCGGCATCCGGTCCATGGTCCGCCATCCGACGATCCGGCGGGAGAACACGTCCGTGACGAACGCGGTGAACGCCATCCCCGACCACGTCGGCACATACGTGAAGTCGACCACCCAGAGCTCGTTGGGCCGCTCGGCGTGGAACTCGCGCTTGACGTGATCCGGTGCCCGGGTGGCGATGTCGTCAGGGCGGGTGGTGACGAACTGCCGGCCCCGGCGAACACCGCGCAGACCCTGCTGGCGCATGAGGCGTTCGACGGTGCAGCGGGCGACGGGGATGCCCTCGCGGTGCAGCAGCCGCCAGACCTTCCGGGCGCCGCTGAGCCCGCGCCCGAGGCGACGGTCCCAGAACACCCGCTCGATCTGCACCGCCAGCTCCGCGTCGGAGACCGCCCTGGCCGAAGCAGGCCGCTTCTTGAACGCGTAGTAACCGGACGGTGCGATCGGCATGCCGTGCTCGGTGAGCACGCGGCAGATCGGCTCGACCCCGAACCGGCCACGATGGTCGTCGATGAACTTGACTACCACGGCAGTCGCGGGTCGAGCTCCCGCGCGAAGAAACTCGACGCGGCGAGGAGGATTTCGTTCGCCCGCTTGAGCTCGCGGTTCTCCGCCTCGAGCGCCTTGATGCGCTGCGCATCGTTCGTCGTGGTACCGGGGCGTTCGCCTGCGTCGATCGCGGCCTGCTTGCACCAGCCCCGCAGCGTGTCCGGGTTCACCCCGACACGCTGCCCGATCCTGACCACCGCCGCATTCAGCGACAGCTCCGGATCCTCCTTCCGCGCCTCGCCCACAAGGCGCAAGGCACGCTCCCGCAACTCCTGCGGATACTTCCTCGGTGCTGGCATGATCATCATCCTCTCGGGGAATCAGACCCTCCACCAATCCCGGGGCGATTCACCCTGCGGGAACGCCACTCGGGCGCATTGCGCTCAGCAGTCGAGCCGTTACGGAACTGACAGGTTAGATGAAGGCGGCCGGCATTTGATCTCTCGCCTCACCTGTGAGTTCCCGCGTCGCCGCTGACAACTATGTCGAGACGGGACGGCGGCGGGTCCTGACCTGAAGCCTTGTCCAGCGACCGAGCCGACGCGCTCACCGTGGTATGACGGCGCCAACGGAACCAACGCCCACTTCTCGGCCGTACCACAATTTGAACATGGCTCCAGGGATCGCAATCAACCTTGCTTCGTCCACTAAGAAGTGGAGTTTTACTGGAAGGTCATTAGCGCCAGGCAGAAGAGGCTCGCCATCTTCTGTTTCTATTACGACCCCGAACTGAGTTAGGATGTCATCCGTCTTGAACTCCAATAGCAAGGAGTGGGTTCCTGATGGCATGGGATTCAGGAGCCCTCCGTTCTCCGTGGGTCGAAGAGTGACAGTCCCGGACACCATATGGCCGGCCATTAGCGGATCAACCCATGACAGGACACATTGCAGATGTCAGGAAGTTGACTGTTGCGCAGGTACCACCCAGGGCCCTCGCCAACCGCATTAACAGCGTCAGCCTGCTGAAGTGTGCTGCGTGGAACTAGCCCGGAAGTTAGCGTGTAGGGACCGCCGATATTGTTGCTTGTGTACATCCTCGCCAAATTCTCCGCTTGGTCTTTTGTTGGGAAGAAGTATTTGCCCTCAAGCCCGGGTCCAGGCCGATATACCCCCGACTTTGCCACGTCCGCAGCTTCGTCTGGACCGACGGCGCGCCAGATCTGAATCAGATCATCTGAGCCCTTCGAAGTTGCGCCAATTACTTTTGCACCGCTCGCGGCGCCTTTGATGAGTCTGCCGCCGGGGATGATGGCGGCGGTGGATATGAGTGCTTCGGCGACGGCGTCGCCGCAGGAGCCTTTGCCGGTGTTGCAGGTGTTGTAGGCCTGGATGGCCTTGGTGCCGGCGTGGACGGCGCCGGCGGCGACCGAGATGCCGCCCAGTGCGGCGGCCACGGGGGCGCCGATGCCGGTGACGGCTGCGGCGAGGGCGAGTACGCCGGCGACGTCGGAGACGATGCCGCTGACTTGTTGGATCCCGCCGAGGAGCTCGTCCCAGGAGAAGAGGCCGGTGATGTCGAGGTAGCGGAGCGGGTTCGCGGAGGCGTAGGTGTAGGCGCCGGAGAGGGATGTGCTGGCGGCGGGGTCGGTGCTGAGGAACATGCCCGCGCCCGGGTCGTACTGGCGTGCGCGCAGGTGGGTCAGGCCGGT